>DATHZU010000119.1:0-8530 GCA_035458445.1 Thermohalobaculum sp.
CAGGCGCGCGAAAGGCGCTAAGCACGGGCCGCGTGGCCTGGAGCAAAACCGGATCAGACTGAACCAGTCTGATCCCAGGATTTTGCTCAAACTTTTGAATCTGGACCAAAATCCTTTTTCAGACTGAGTCAGTCTGAAACGTTTTTGGTCCTGTGTTCGGGATCAGCTTCGCAACTCGCCCGCGACCGGCGTGGTGAAGAAGCGCTCGGTCCGGGTCCGGTCCCATCCCATCGACGCCTGCAGGGCCAGCGCCACATGCAGCTTGGCGTGGACCGCCGCAGTGGCCATGTCGGCCGTCGCGATCGCGCCGCAGCCCGCCAGCCAGTGGCCGGCGCCGTAGGTCGAGGGATCGACATTGCCATAGGGAACTTGGCTGCCCGCGGCGATCAGGACCCCCCGGTCATGGGCTGCGCGGAGCAGGGGTGCCACCCCGTCCCGCGCGGGGAAGTTGCCGATGCCGTAGCCGTTCAGATGGATGGCGCCGAGCCTGTCGCCGAGCCGGTCGATGGCGCCGGCGAGGCCGGCGGCGAGAAGCCGGGGGTCGGTCGGGTTCGGGATGACGCCGAGCACCGCCTTCGCACCCAGATGCGGCGCCAGCCGTGTGAGTTGGGCCGCGACCTCGGCGGGGTCTGCGGCAGGCAGCTCCGGGCAGGGCGCTTCGCCCTTGGGGCTCTCGAAGGCGCGGTCGGCGGAGGTCGACATCTTCATGGCCCGCGTGCCGGGCAGAACCGCGCCGCCGAAGGCCACCATCACGCCTGGCTGGCCGGCGCCGCAGGCGCGCAGGCCTGCCTCGATATTGGCCAGCGCATCGGTGCCGGGACGGATCGCATCATCCTCGAAGAGCGGACGCTGCGAGCCGGTGAGGACCACCGGCATGGCCAGCCGGGCGGCGGGCTGGCCGGCGGGTCCGTAGAGCGTCAGCAGAAAGGCCAGCGCAGCGGCGGACCAGGCCATGGTGTCGGTGCCGTGCAGCATCAGCACCGCCTGTTCCTCGCGCGCATCCAGTACCAGCCGGGCAAGCTCGGCCCAATTCGCGGGCGTCATCTCGCTGGAATCGAGGGCCGGGTCGAGCCATTGCCAGTCGACGGTGGTCACGCCTTCGAGGCGCGGCGCCACATGGCGGCCCCAGAGCGCCTGAAACGCGCGCGACGGCAGCGGGGCCAGCGGCGTGCCGGCGCAGCCGATGGTGCCGCCGGAATAGATCAGCGCCAGCCTCACGAGGCGAGCGCCGCAAGGACCCGCGCCCAGCTGCGCGCGCCCTTGGTGAAACTGGTCAGCTCGTATTTCTCGTTCGGGCTGTGGATGCGGTCGTCGTCGAGCCCGAAGCCGATCAGCAGGCTGTCCATGCCGAGGATGCGGCGGAAATCGCCGACCACCGGGATCGAGCCGCCGCAGCCGATAAAGGCCGCCTCGGTGCCCCACTCGGCGCTGAGCGCCTGGCGGGCCTTCTCGAAGGCCGGGTCGGACAGCGGCATCACCGTGGCGGGGCCGCCGCTGCGCGGATCGAACGAGACGGTGCAGTCGCCGGGCAGCCGATCCTCGACGAATTTGCGGAAGGCGGCGCGGATCGTCTCCGGGTCCTGGTCGCCGACCAGGCGGAAGCTGATCTTGGCATGGGCCTCGGCGGGGATCACGGTCTTGAAGCCGGCGCCGATATAGCCGCCCCAGATGCCGTTGACCTCGGCAGTGGGCCGCGACCAGATCTGCTCCAGCGCGGAATAGGCCTTCTCTCCAGCGGGCAGACCGAGGCCAACCTCGCCGAGGAAGGCTTCGTGGGAGAAGTTCAGCCCGTCCCACTGGCCCTTCAGATTGTCCGATATCTCGTGGACGCCGGCGTAGAATCCCGGGATCGTGACCTTGCCGCTGTCGTCATGGACGTCCGCCAGGATGCGGGTCAGGATGTGGATGGGGTTCGCGGCCGCGCCGCCATACATGCCGGAATGCAGGTCGCGCGAGGCGGCATGGATGGTGACCTGCTCGGCGAGGTTGCCGCGCAGCATGGTGGTGATGGCGGGGGTCGTGGGGTTCCACATGCCGGTGTCGCAGACCAGCGCGATGTCCGCCTTCAGCTCGTCATGGTTGGCCTTGAGGAACGGCGGCAGGTTCTCGCCGCCGGATTCCTCCTCGCCCTCGAGCAGGATGGTGACCTTGCAGGGGAGTGCGCCATGGGCGGCCTTGTAGGCGCGGCAGGCCTCGACGAAGGTCATGAGCTGGCCCTTGTCGTCGGAGGAGCCCCGTCCGGAGATGAACTTGCTGCCGTCCTCGCGCGTAACGATGCGCGGGTCGAAGGGGTCACGGTCCCAGAGCGACAGCGGGTCGACGGGCTGGACGTCGTAGTGGCCGTAGAACAGCAGGTGCGGGCCGTCGGCGGCGTGATCATGGGCGACGACCATGGGATGGCCCTTGGTGGGCGCCACGCGAGACTGGAAGCCGATGCCGTTCAGGTCGGCGGCCAGCCACTCGGCGGCGGCCCGGCACTGGTCCTTGAAGGCGGGGTCCGTGGAGATCGACTGGAAGCGCAGAAGCGCGAACAGGCGGTCGACCGCCGCGCCGGCATCGGCGTCGAGGCGGGCGAGGACGGGGGCGAGGTCGGTCATGGGATATCCTTCCAAGGGCAGGGCCAGGATTGGGGGATTCGCTATTCCTGCGCCAAGCTGCGGGCGAGTGCAATCCTGGCGGTCAGGTCTTGCCCTCGAGCCCCGCCGCCTCGGCGCCGGTGGCGCCGGGGATGCGCATCTCGAAGGTCTCGCGGATCACCGCGTAGTCGTAGTAGCCCATGCGGGCGATGGGCCGAATCTTCGCGATGTCGAGCTTGCCGCCCGGTCCCACCACGTCGTCGCGGATATGGATGCGTGCGACCCGGCCGATCACCATGTCGACGGTCCCCACCTCGGAATTGCCGGGCAGGCGCAGGGTCTGCAGATACTCGCATTCGAAGTGGCACGGACTTTCCGCGACCCTCGGTCCCGGCGCGTCGATGCAGGGCGCCTTGGTGACGCCGGCGCGCTCGAACTCGTCCACATCCGGGGTCAGCGCCATGGCGGAGATGTTGACCGCCTCGCGCAGCTCCCAGGTGGCCATGTTCCAGACGAACCAGCCGGTCTGTTCGGCATTGACCACCGTGTCCTTGCGCCCGCCCAGCGTCGACTGGTTGGCGGCGAACATCACCATCGGCGGATCGAAGGTCAGGTTCTGCCATTGCGAGTAGGGCGCCAGATTGGCGACGCCGTCTCGCGAGACCGTCGACAGCCAGCCGATGGGGCGCGGCACGGTGCAGCTCTTGAAGGGGTCGAAGGGCAGGGGGCAGGGGTCGTGCCTGGGGTCGTAATGCATGGGCGGCCCTCATTGCGCGGGGAAGCGCGCGACGGTCCCTTCGACCGCGTCGCGCAGCGCCGTTTGCAGCAAATCGCCGGAAAGCGCCTGCATTGCGCTCCCGGCGTCGGCGCGCAGGCCCATGTATTTCTCGAGATGGGGCGAGGCCGAACCCGAGAGGGTCAGCGAGCGGAGTTCCTCGGCGGTGAGCAGCGGCGTCCAGGCGAGCGCGAGATTATGACGCCAGACCGGGCCGTGCTCGCGGACCGCGCGGACGATCTCGGACTGGAAGATGGGAGCGACGGCCTCGTCGCCGTGGACCTCGGCCAGGGCGGCGAGTTGTGGCGCCTGCATGCCGTAGCGCGCCAGCATTCCGGCGAAGAGGTCGTCGGCGAAGCCTGCGACGAACGTCACGGCCTCGGGCGCCGGCGCGGATTCGTCCGCCGCGGCGGGTGCCGCGGTGAGGAGGGCGGCGAGCAGGGCCGCAAACAGGGAACTACGCGGCACGGCCGATCCACCCTCCGCCCAGAACCCGCGAGCCGTCCGGCGCATAGAAGACGCATGCCTGGCCCGGGGCGACGCCTTCCTCCGGCGCCAGCAGCTCCACCTCGGCCGCTCCGCCGTCGCGGGGATGGATGCGGGCAGGCGCGGGCGGCCTGGTCGAGCGGACCTTCACGCTGGCCTCCCACAGGCCGCCGGGGGCCTGCGCGAAATCGCCGTCGCCGATCCAGTTGACGCCGGAGATCGGGATGCGGCGCGTGGCCAGCGCCTCGCGCGGGCCGACGATGACGCGGCGGGTATCGGCGTCGAGCTTCACCACGTAGAGCGGGTCGCCGCCGCCGATCCCCAGGCCGCGGCGCTGGCCGATGGTGTAGTGGATCACCCCGTCATGCGCGCCCAGCACGGTGCCATCCAGATGGACGATCTCGCCCGGCTCGGCAGCACCGGGGCGGAGCTTCTCGATCACTGCGGCGTAGTTACCGTTGGGCACGAAGCAGATGTCCTGGCTGTCGGGCTTGTCGGCGACGGTCAGGCCGAACTCGGCCGCCATCGCCCGGGTCTCGGCCTTCGAGGCCAGGTGGCCGAGCGGAAAACGCAGATAGCCGAGCTGCTCGCGGGTGGTGGTGAACAGGAAATAGGACTGGTCGCGCGACGGGTCGGCGGCGCGGTGCAGTTCCGGCCCGCAGGGGCCGTCCTGGCGCTGGATGTAGTGGCCGGTCGCCAGACAGTCGGCGTTCAGCTCACGCGCGGTCGCCAGCAGGTCCCTGAACTTGACCCGCTCGTTGCAGCGGATGCAGGGAATCGGCGTGGCGCCGGCCAGGTACTGGTCGGCGAATTCCTCGACCACGGCCTCGCGGAAGCGGTTCTCGTAGTCGAGCACGTAATGCGGGAAGCCCATGGCCTCGGCGACGCGCCGGGCATCGTGGATATCGCGGCCGGCGCAGCAGGCGCCCTTGCGCGCCAGCGCCGCGCCGTGGTCGTAGAGCTGAAGGGTGATGCCGACCACGTCATAGCCCTCGCGCGCCAGGCGGGCGGCGACCACCGAGCTGTCGACGCCCCCCGACATCGCGACGACCACACGGGTGTCGGCGGGGGACTTTGCGAATCCGAGCGAGTTCATCTGCGTCATGTGCGGCTGGATATCCCGAACCGGACCGATTTGGAACCTCTGGCGATTTCATCGCTCCTTAATTCCAGTGGCATAGAGTTCAAACCTCATGAGGCTGCAAATGATGGAGGCGAATGCAGGATCGGAGCTCTGTCCAATATGTCATCGGCCCTGATGGTGAGAGAATGACCCGGGCCGACCTCCCGGCGCCGGGGATCCGGCGCTGGGTGCCCCGGCGCAAGGCGCGCGTCGTGGCAGCCGTAGAAGGCGGACTGATCTCCCGGGAAGAAGCCTACTCCCGATACGCCATCAGCCAGGAAGAATTCGATGACTGGAAAAAAGGACTGTCCCGCCACGGATTGCGGGGCCTTTGTGTCACAAAGATAAACCAATGGCGCGAACCCTCAGAATGAGGATTCGCGTTATTGCTCGTTTCTGGTAACACTCCATTTACCCAAATGTCGTTAACCTTTCCGCCACGTTGGGGTAATCAAGGCTAGCGGAGGGCAGATGCGTATTTTGTTGATTGAGGACGATCCTTCCATGGCGGAGAGCATCGAGCTCATCCTCAGGAAGGCGGACCTCAATACTTATGTGACAGATTCGGGTGAGGAAGGGATCGAGCTCGCCAAGCTCTACGACTACGATCTCATTCTCCTCGACCTCAGCCTTCCGGACATGGACGGTTACGACGTGCTGCGCAAGCTGCGGCTGGCGCGCATCGGTACGCCGACGCTGATTTTGACCGGGCGCGACGGAATGGCGAACAAGATCAAGGGGTTCGGGGCCGGCGCCGACGATTATCTGACCAAGCCGTTCCACCGGGACGAGCTGATCGCCCGTATCCATGCCATCGTGCGCCGCTCGAAGGGCCATGCGCAGTCGGTCATCCGTACGGGCGTGATCTCGGTCAATCTGGACGCCAAGACCGTCGAGGCGGGTGGGCATCCGGTGCATCTCACGGGCAAGGAATACCAGATGCTGGAGCTGCTCTCGCTGCGCAAGGGCTCGACCCTGACCAAGGAGATGTTCCTGAACCACCTCTATGGCGGCATGGACGAGCCGGAGGTGAAGATCATCGACGTTTTCATCTGCAAGCTGCGCAAGAAGCTGGCTCTGGCGACCGAGGGCGCGAATTATATCGAGACGGTCTGGGGGCGTGGATATGTGCTTCGCGACCCGGTACCGCAGGAAGCCGCGCATTTGAGCGCCTGAACCGGCGTCGTCGCAAGGGCACCTCCCGTCCCGGCAAAGCCGTTGGGGGAGTGCACCGGTCGCAATAGCGAAAAGGCCCCGCCAGAATGGCGGGGCCTTTGTCGCATCCGGAGGCCGGCGATCAGTCCTGATTGCCGCCGACCGGTTTCGGTTTGGTGTCGATTTCAGGCCGCGGCGGCGGGCTCGCCGGACGGCTTCCAGCGCCGCCGAGCGGGTCCTCCGCACGCTGGACCGATCCCTCGAAATGGGCGCCGGACTCGATCGCGATGGTCTTGTGGACGATGTCGCCCTCGACCCGCGCGGTCGATGTGAGTCGCACCTTGAGGCCGCGGAGGCGGCCGACCACTCGGCCGTTGACCACCACGTCATCGCCGGTGATCTCGCCCTTGATCGTGGCGGTCTCGCCAACGGTCAGCAGATGGGCGCGCACATCGCCCTCGATCGTCCCTTCGACCTGGATATCGCCCGCCGTCATGACGTTGCCCTTGATCGTGAGATCGCTGGACAACAGCGATGGCGAAGCCTTCGGCTTGGCCGGAACGGCTGGCGCACTGGGCGCAGCGCTGGTGCTGGGTGACGGTACGGAGGACGTCGTGCCCGTGCCGGCGGAAGGCGTCGTGTCAGTGGTCTTGGTTTTAGAGAACATCCCGTGCAGCCTCTATGAATTTGAGTGGGTCGACAGGCTCATTGTCGATCCGGACCTCGTAATGCAGATGGGTGCCGGTGCTGCGACCGGTACTACCCATATCCGCAACACGATCTCCACGCGCCACGCGCTGACCCACCTTTACGCGCGCGCGATTCAGGTGAGCATAAACGGTTTCGAACCCGAACGCATGACGAATCTTCACAACGATCCCGTATCCGCGCTGACGGCCCGCGAATGTCACGACACCGTCGGCGGTGCTGAAGATCGGCGTGCCGCGCGGCGCGGCGATATCGAGGCCGGCATGCATCGAATGGCCCCGCCCCTTCGGGTCGCGGCGGGGTCCGAACTTGCTGGTCTTGCGGCCGCCATGGACCGGCTCGCCAAATGGCAGGCGGTCGGCGGCGAAACGCATCAGGTTGACGGTTTCCAGGTCCTTGATGAGCGCGGCGACACGACGGTCACCCTCGGTCGTGTCGACGGCACCGCCCGTGTGCGAATCCTCGTCCAGCGGCTCGAACGGTCCGCCCGCCCCGGTGTAGTCGCGCCGGGCCTGGGTCATGATGCCGTCGAGGTCGATGTTGGTTTGGCTGAACAGCCGCTCCAACCCCGACATGCTGAGCGCCGCGGCCTCCTGGAGCTGTGCCACGAGCCGCTCCTCGCGGTCCTCCATCTGGCCGAGCCGCGACGTCAACTGGGAAAGCTCGGCGGCCATCTTGCCAGATTCGGCGACTGCAGTGTCGCGCTCGGCGATGACCTGCTCGACGGTCTCGCTGAAGACATCCAGCGCACCGGTCAGGTTGTCCGACGAACGCTCGGTTTCGGCGAGCGCGATCCCGGCGCGGGCGAGGTCGCCCTGCAACTCGGCGATGCGCACCTGATCGGCGCGGCGCAGTTCGGCCATGCGGGTGTATTCGTTCCGCAAGACCTCGAGTTCGGCTTCGGCCTCGCGGAGCATGTTCGCGGTCTCGACCAGCCGCGCCTGCTTGTCGCTGAGGCGCTCGGTCACCGCATCACGGCGCAGATTCGCCTCGTTCAGCTGCTGCTCGAATCGGCGCTGCTGCCCGCCGAGGGCGGCGATGCGCGTCTCGTAGGCCCGCTGCATCGTCTCGATGCGGTTCACCGCGGTGTGCCCGTCGAGCACGCCACCGACATAGGAGGTCGTCGCAAAACCGGTCCAGAGGACGACCGTCGCCATGGCGGCAACGCAAAGAATCTGCATTCCCGTTCCAAGAGCGAGGTATCGCGTGCGTCCGTCGGTTCTGATGTAGATACGGCGTTCCGGAAATGCCGCGGAGAACATCCGCCGCATGGACCGGACTGGTCCGATCGCCATGAGTGCCCCTCTTCTCCGAATGCGGCGCAAGATTTTTTTTTACTGCGCCCTTTGAGCAACGCTATACGGAAAACCCGCGGGCATGGCAACGGAATTCCCGACAGGTGCGGCGATTCATTCCGCGCCCGTCCATCTGCAACCGGCGCTTGGGTTTGGTGTTGGCGACCAGCCCGTTAGGCCTCGCGCGCAGCCGCCAGGACCTCGTCGACATGGCCCGGCACCTTTACCTTGCGCCAGACGCGGCGAACCACGCCTTCGGCGTCGATCAGGAAGGTGGCGCGGTCGATTCCCATATAGCGCCGGCCATACATCGATTTCTCGATCCAGACGCCATAGCGCAGGCAGACCTCGCCCGCTTCGTCCGAGGCCAGGGCGATGCCGAGCCCGTGCTTCTCGATGAATTTTTCATGCT
>DATHZU010000120.1:0-13570 GCA_035458445.1 Thermohalobaculum sp.
AGCCGCTGGCGCAACAGCTCCAGCGACTTCTCGATCTCGTCGACCACAGCTTGGGTATCGGCGCGCATGGTGGATCCTTCAGGCACGGACGGTGTTCTGGCGCTTAGATAGCGGCGGACGGCGGGCTGGTAAAGCCGCGCCGTCCGGTTCGCGCCGCGCACTACCGCGGATCGACGTCCAGCGGCAGATCGGCGATGACGAAGCCTGTGGGCGTGTTCACCAGCTGAACGCGGTATTTGCCCGGAGTCTTCGGGGCCCGGAAGCTGACCGCCCTGGCGCCGTCCGCATCGGGCTCGACGGGAGCGCTGGCGACCACCATGTCGCTGCCGGGATCGACGATCCGGTATTCCATGCCGGGCTGCGCGGGGCCGTGCCAACTCACCTGGAACTGCTTGCCCGCGACAACCTCGATCGGGACGCGCAGCCAGCCGCGCCCGTCGCCGACAGTGACCGCGATCGACCTCAGGGGCACGCCGGCGGCGCCGTACCAGTAGCGGATCAGGAAGTCGCCGCGCGCGTCGGGCATCCGCAGCATCGCGGTGTTCTGGGCCGACCGGGCGCCGGCGGCCGGCGTCTCGGACAGCACCCTGCCGGTTGCCGGGTCGTAGACCTGGATCGTGTCGCCGGGCGCGCCCGGACCGCGCCACAGGACCCGCGCGTCGTAGCCCGCCCCCAGCGGGTCGGGGATCGACAGGATGACTGCCGGGGCCGCGACCTCGAGCTCGGCGCGGGCCAGGACCTTGCCGGACGGATTGAGGAGACGCAATTCGTAGCTTCCCGGTGCCGGGGGCGCCGCGAAGGTCACCGCAGAACCGACCAGCGGGTGGGTTCCGACGACCTGATCGTAACCGGAGCCGGTATCGGGGCCGCGAATCTCCAGCGTCCCTCCGGTGCCGTCGACGGCGACCGTCACCTGCTGGCCGGGATCGACCGTCTCGGGAACGCCCGAGATGGCATCCGCGGCAATGGCCGGTTTGGCCATCAACAGGCCCGCAGCCGGCATCGGCAGCAGGACGCACAGGGCGAGCAGCAGAACTCTTGGCAGGCCAGGCAGCGTCGTCATGGCTTTAACCTCCTCCAGCAAATGGCCCGCGGCCGCGGTGCCCCGGAGCGGTCAGTAAAGCCCGCCCGTTCCGAGCCCGATCCCCCCGCCTGACGGAGGTTTCGGCGGCCTGGGCCTGTCGGTTGCCGACCCGCCCGCAGTGACCGAGCCGGCCGGGACGTCAGACGAGCGTCCGAAGGGCTCGTCCCCACCGCCATCGAGGCCCAGGGGAAAATCGAACCCGGTGTCGCCGAACAGGGTCTCGTCGCCCGCCAGGGCGGTGACCGCGGCATAGAGCGAGGGCTCGGTGCCCTGGCGGAACAGTTCGGTCACCACGTTCTCGCCGTCTGCGTCGTCCGGCAGGCGCTCGCCGGTCTCGCGGTCGATCTGCACCATCAACAGGCCCTGGCCGACGGGCTCGCGGAACTCGCCGGGCGCCCGGGTCTCCATGGCGCGCTTCATGAACTCGGCAAAGACAGGGCCGCAAAGCGCACCGCCATAGGCGCTGCGTCCCATGGGGGTGGGGTTGTCATAGCCGATGTAGCAGCCGGCGACCATGTTGGGCGTGAAGCCGATGAACCAGGCATCGCGGGCATCGTTGGTGGTGCCGGTCTTGCCGGCGGCAGGGAAGTCGAGTTCCGCCCCGACCGTGCGCGCCGCCGTGCCGCGGGCGACCACTCCCTGCATCATCGAGACCAGCTGATAGGCGGTGACCGGGTCCATGATCTGCTGGCGCTGGTCGAAGAGCTGCGGCAGATCGCCGGGCGCGAATGCGGGCTGCGCGCAGCCCTGGCAGAAGCGCGGGTCGTGCCGGAACAGCGTGTTGCCCAGCCGGTCCTGCACCCGGTCGACCACGGTCGGACGCACCCGCTTGCCGCCATTGGCGAACATGCCATAGGCCGCGACCATGTTGTAGAGCGAGGTCTCGCCCGCCCCCAGCGCGTAGGACAGGTGGTAGGGCATGTTCTCGTAGACCCCGAACCGCTCGGCATATTCGGCCACCCGGTCCATGCCGATCTGCTGGGCGATGCGCACGGTCATCAGGTTGCGGGACTTCTCGATCCCGAGGCGCATCGGCGAGGGGCCGTAGAATCTCTCGGACGAGTTCTTCGGCCGCCAGTCCTCCTGCCCCGGCTGGCGGACCACCACGGGCGCATCCAGCACCACGGTGGCGGGGGTATAGCCGGCATCCAGCGCGGCGGCGTAGACGAAAGGCTTGAAGGCTGAACCGGGCTGGCGCAGGGCCTGGGTGGCGCGGTTGAAGACGCTGGTCTCGAACGAGAACCCGCCCTGCATCGCCAGCACCCGGCCCGAGAACGGGTCCATCGCCATGAAGCCGCCCTCGACCTCGGGGATCTGGCGCATGGTCCAGTCCTCGGCGCCGTCGTCGCGGGCCACGAAGATCACGTCGCCGGGCTGCCACAGGTCGGAGGGGCGCTTCGGCGTGCCGTTCTTCTCGTCACCCCGGCGGACCGCCTGAATCCACTTCTCATTGGCGAGCTTCAGCCTTGCCGTCCCCTCGCCTTCCAGGCCTTCGATGCCGACCAGCGCGGTGGTATCGCCCGTGCTCAGGACAACGGCGAGGTGCCAGCCGGGGATGTCGCGCGGCAAGCGCAGGTCGGCGAGCCCGGCATGCCAGTCGCCGGGCGTTCCCGCGGCAATCGACTCGAGCTGCGCGGCAGGGCCCCGATAGACCGCCCTGCCCCGGTCATAACTTTCCAACGCCCGGCGCAGCGCGGTTTCGGCGTAATCCTGCAGCTCCGGCTCGATGGTCGCACGGATGGTCAGGCCGCCCTCGTAAAGCTTTTCCTCGCCCAGTTCGGCGCCAAGCTGGCGGCGGACTTCCTCGGTGAAGTAGCTGAGCCGGACATTGGCCAGCACCTCGGGCCGTTCCTTGCCGAGGATGGTCTCGAGCGGCCGCAGCTTGGCCGCCTCGGCCTCGTCGCGCGGCAGATGGCCGTTCTGCGCCATTTCCTCCAGCGCGTAGTTGCGCCGGGCCACCGCCTTGTCGTGATCGCGGATGGGATGCAGGTTCGACGGCTCCTTCGGCAACGCCGCCAGGTAGGCGGCCTCCTCGGGCGCCAGTTCCTCGAGAGGCTTGCCGAAATAGCGCTGTGCGGCGGCCACCACGCCATAGCTGTTCTGGCCCAGGAAGATGTCGTTCAGATAAAGCTCCAGCACGCTGTCCTTGGACAGCGCCCCGGTGATGCGCACCGCAAGGATGGCTTCCTTGATCTTTCGCTCGAAGCTTCGCTCGTTGCCGACCAGGAAGTTCTTCATCACCTGCTGGGTGATGGTGGAGGCTCCGGACAGCTTCACCGAGCGGCCCTGCGCCCGGGCCATGGCAAAACGGGTGATCGCCTTGGCGATGCCGAGGGCATCGACGCCCGGATGGGTGTAGAAGGATTTGTCCTCGGCCGAGATGAAGGCGTTCTTGACCAGGTCCGGGACCTCGTCGATGGGGGTGAAGATGCGCTTCTCGCGATAGAATTCGGCGATGACCTCGCCGTCTCCGTTGTAGACGCGGCTGACCATCTTGGGCTGGTAATTCACCAGATCGTCGTGGCCAGGCAGGTCGCCGCCATAGACATAGACCAGCCCCGCCAGCAGCGCCGCGCCCATCAGGGCGCCGTTGCCGACCATGCTGAACAGGGTGCCGAGTAGCCGGATCATGCCATGTCGCCTGCGGTTTCCTGCGTCGCGTCGGGCGTACTGCCGGTTATCCAAGGGGCCAGGACCGCCCCATAGATAGTGACGCCGCGTCGTCCGTTTAAGACTTTTGCCCGCATCGCGCTACCGCTTTGGCGTCAAAAACCCGGGGCTGGCGCTATTTGCCCAGCGGCGCAGCCCTCGGGCCAGGGCCGAGGCCATCCGGGCCTGCCAGTCCTCCGAGACCAGGCGCGCACGGTCGGACGCGTTGCTGAGATAGCCCAGCTCGACAAGGATCGACGGTATCTCGGGCGCCTTGAGAATGCGGAAATTCGCCTGCCGGTGCGGCTCGGTCGGCAACAGCGTCACGGCCCCGTCCATCTCGCTCAGCGCGGCGCGCGCCAGCTTCTGCGCCTCGTTGCCGGTGCCGCGCTGGGCAAGGTCGACCAGCAGCAGCGCCAGATCGTCCGGCTCGCCCTGGAGCGCGACGCCGCCGATGATCTCGGCCCGGTTCTCGCGCAAGGCCAAGGCCTCAGCGGCCTCGTCGCTGCCTTCCTCGGACAGGGTGTAGACATGGGCGCCTTCGGCCTCGCCGCCGGAGGTGGTGTCCGCGTGGAGCGACAGGATCAGGTTCGCGCCCCCGTCGCGGGCGCGCTGGATTCGCTCACCGAGCGTCAGGAAGGTGTCGTCGGACCGAATCAGCAGTGCCCGGAACCCCTCGGTGGCGTCTATCTGCCGGGCGAGGCGCAGCGCGAACCCCAGCACGACGTCCTTTTCGACCAATCCGCCGGAGCTCGCGCCGGGATCGATGCCGCCATGGCCGGCGTCGATGGCCACGACGATTTGCGGCCCCGCCGCCGAAGCCTGGCCGAACTCCGCGCCGATCAACAGCGCCACGGCGGCGCAAATCGCGATCCGGCAGCCACCCAATCGTCCAGTCCGGGTCATCCGGCCCCCTGCCTGCATCCCTGCCCGGGTGAATTCTAGCACGCGGAACCGGAAGCCGAAATTCCGTTTGTCAGAGCGTAACGGGTTCTCTATACGCTGGGTATGGGCTGGCATGCCCGGACGCTTTCCGGAAGATCATCGTGTTCCGCTGTCTTTTCGGAGTCCGACGCAAGTTATCGGCTTCGGCGCCATTCGCGACGCTGCGCAGGACGCACCGTGCGAGCAACCGGATCGGATGAAGTTCAGCCCCGCAAACCGCGCAGAGCGCGGGATAATTCACCGCGTCAGATCCCTGGCGCCCAGTCAGAGAATGCGATGCTCGTTCCACGCGCGACCTCAACGGAAATTGCAAGGCGACCGGCCCGATCGGCTGCCGCCTGCGCTCCCGCGCGGCTGGATCGGCTCGCCCAATATGAAAGATGTCATCGCCCGTGCGCCCGGCTCAGGCCAGGTAGCGCGGCGGGATGGCGACAAGACACATGGCAAAAAAGATGCTCATCGACGCCACCCACCCGGAGGAGACCCGGGTTGTGGTGGTGGACGGAAACAAGGTCGACGAATTCGACTTTGAATCGATCAACAAGCGCCAGCTCGCTGGCAACATCTACCTCGCCAAGGTAACGCGGGTCGAACCCTCGCTGCAGGCGGCTTTCGTCGACTACGGCGGAAACCGGCACGGCTTCCTGGCGTTCTCGGAAATTCATCCGGACTACTACCAGATTCCGGTTGCCGACCGCGAGGCGCTGCTGGCCGAGGAAGCGCGCGAGCAGGCGCGCTCGGCACGCGACGACGACGATCACGAGGCCGAACCGGCCGAGGAGAAGGCAAAACCGCGCGCGCGCCAGCGCAAGCGGCGCGGACGGTCGAAGGGCGAGAAGGCCGAGGCCGGCGAGGTCAAGGGCCTGGAGGTCATTGAACTCGAGGCCGAGGACGGCGCTGAGCCCGAGGCGCGCGAGCCGCAGGCGTCGAAGGTGCGCGGGCTGGAGATCGCCGACGCCTCGGACGATGCCTCCGATAGCAAAGCGAAGACCAACAGCAAAGCGAAGACCGACAAGGCTGCGGCCGAGGCCGTGGACATGCCCGCCGAGACCGCGGTCGAGAAGGTCGCCGCTCCGGAGGCGGACCCCGTCGAGCCGGCATCCGCCGGAGAGGATGAGGCCGGGACCGGCGCGGAGCCCAAGACCCTGGCCGAAAGCGCCGGTCTGGACGACGATTCGGTTTCCGAGGAGATTGCCGAGGCACCGGCAAAGACCGCGGACCAGGACCCGCCCGCCACCGACGATGCTGCCCAGGCCGACGGCGATGACCCTGCGGCCGAGGACGGCAAGTCACGCCGCCGTGGCCGCAAGCGTGACGGCGGGGAGGACGACGAGCCCGAGGCCGCCCCGGCCATCGAGGCGGTCGAATCGGTCGTCACCGACGACACCCAGGAGGAAGCCGCCCGGGTCCGCGCCAAGCGCCGCCACCACTACAAGATCCAGGACGTGGTCAAGGTCCGGCAGATCATGCTGGTCCAGGTCGTCAAGGAGGAGCGCGGCAACAAGGGTGCGGCGCTGACCACCTATCTGTCGCTGGCCGGCCGCTATTGCGTGCTGATGCCCAACACGGCGCGGGGCGGCGGCATCAGCCGCAAGATCACCAGCGCGGGCGACCGCAAGCGACTGCGCGACATCACCGGCGAACTGGATGTGCCTCAGGGCATGGGCCTGATCGTGCGCACCGCGGGCGCCGAGCGCACCCGGGCCGAGATCAAGCGGGACTACGAGTTCCTGATCCGCCAGTGGGAGCAGATCCGCGAGCTGACGCTGAAGTCGATCGCGCCGACGCTGATCTACGAGGAAGGCTCGCTGATCAAGCGCTCGATCCGCGACCTCTACTCGAAGGAGATCGACGCGATCCTCGTCGAGGGCGACGCCGGCTATCGCGAGGCGAAGGACTACATGAAAATGCTCATGCCGTCCCACGCCAAGAACGTGCAGCAATATGCCGAGCAGATACCGCTCTATACCCGCTATCAGGTCGAGAGCTATCTGAACGCCATGTTCAACCCGGTCGTGCAGTTGCGCTCGGGCGGTTACATCGTGATCGGCATCACCGAGGCATTGGTTGCCATCGACGTGAACTCGGGGCGTTCGACCAAGGAATCCTCGATCGAGGAAACCGCGCTGAAGACCAATCTGGAAGCGGCCGAGGAGGTCGCGCGCCAGCTTCGCCTGCGCGACCTCGCGGGCCTCATCGTGATCGACTTCATCGACATGGAGGACAACCGCAACAACCGCGCCGTCGAGAAGCGGATGAAGGACCGGCTGAAGACCGACCGCGCCCGCATCCAGGTGGGCCGGATTTCGGGCTTCGGCCTGATGGAGATGTCGCGGCAGCGCCTGCGCCCGGGCATGCTGGAGGCGACCACGCAGCCCTGCCCGCATTGCCATGGCCAGGGCATCATCCGGTCCGACGAGAGCATGGCGCTGTCGATCCTGCGCGAGGTCGAGGAAGAAGGCGTTCGCGGGCGTTCGGCCGAAGTTGCGGTGACGACGCCGGTCGGGATCGCCAACTACATCATCAACCAGAAGCGTGCGCATCTGGCGCAGATCGAGGCGCGCTACAGCATGACGGTGAACCTGCTGGGCGATCCGTCGCTGACCAGCCCGGAGTTCCGCATCGACCGCTCGCGCACGCGGAGCCGCGCGGTCGAGACGTCGGACGCAGTCGTCACTGCGGAGACCGCGGCGGCGACCGTCGAGGCGGTCGAGGAACGCACGGCCGAGCCCGCGCCAAGCGACCGGGGCGAGGAGAAGGGCGAGGGCCGCTCGCGCCGCCGCCGTGGCCGCAGGGGCGGCCAGCGCCGCCGCCGTGAGGACGAGGAGAACGGTGCCGAGGAAAGCGCGGTGAAAGCCGTTGAGACGGAAGCCGAAGCGGTGCCCGATTCCGGCTCGGACACCGAGTCGAAGCCCAATGGCGAGCGCCGCTCGCGCCGCCGCCGTGGCGGCCGCGGCCGCTCGCGCAAGCAGGATGGCGAGGGCACCGAAATCGCGGCGGAAGCGACAGACGAAAGCGCAGCGGCTGCCGAGGAAGCGTCCGATGTCGAGCCGGAGGCAGCTCCGCCGCCGGCGGCCGACGAGACGCCGGTCGAGCAGCCTGCCGCGGACGCAGCTCCTGCCGAGGAGGCTCCGGCTGCCGAGGCTCCGGTCTCGGAGGCTCCGGCGCCGGAAGTCGAGCCTGCTGCGCCTGTGGAGGTCGCGAGCCCGCCACCGGCCGAGGCCCCGGAACCCGAGCTCGAGACCGCGGTTGCGGCTCCCGAGCCTGCCCCCGCCGCCGAGCCCGAAAAACCTGCCGCCCCGAAACGGCGCGGTTGGTGGTCGCGCGGCTGACCAGGCACCCAGGCCCGGGCAACCGGGCCTGGAGCGCGCCCTGCCCGTTTGACCCGGGCTTTTGCGCACCCAGCGGCTAGCCGCGCCGGAGCGAGCATGGAAACCTCCGACATTCTCAAGCGCGAGATCAAGGCGCTGGTGTTCGACCAGTATGGCACCATCGTCGACATGCAGGGCGGCCTGGTCGCGGCGGTCACTCCGTTCCTGAAGGCGAAGGGCTGGGCCGGTGATCCGCACCAGTTCGTGACCTGGTGGCGGCGCACGCATTTCGAGAACTCGATGATCGATGCCCTGTGCGCGCGGGGCCACACGCCCTACCGCCAGATCGGGCATCGGGCGGTCAGCCATGTGATGGACCGGGCCGGGATCGGCTACACCCAGGACGAGGTCCGCTGGCTGGTCGCCCAGATCGAGTGCCTGAAGCCCTTCCCCGACGTGATCGAAGCCCTGCACCGGCTGAAGGGCGCGGGCTACGGGCTGCATATCCTGTCGAACGGCGATCGCGACATGCTGGAGGCGGCGGCACCCCATATCGGGTTTCCCTTCGACAGCCGCATCAGCGTGCAGGAGGCAGGCTTCTTCAAGCCGGCCTGGCAGACCTACGCCAAGGCCGAGGAACTGATCGGGCTGGACCGCTCGCAGCTGCTGTTCGTCGCCAACCACGCCTTCGACTGCATCGGTGCCAAGAGCTGGGGCATGCGCACCGCCTTCATCGACCGCCGCCGCCGCCCGTTTGGCCAGACCCCACACCAGCCGGACCTGATCGTGAAGGACTTCGCCGAGCTTGCCCAAGCTTTGGCTGGCTGACGAACCGGCACCCGGCCAATCGGGCACGATTTCACTTGAATTGAACGAGCGTTCACTTAAACTCCCCGCCAGAACAAGGGGAGGAAGATGGCCAGACGTGTCGGATCCGACGGCGCGCGCACCGAGGCGGCGATCCGCGAAGCGGCGCTGCGGCTGATCGCGCGGATCGGCTACGAGGCGCTGTCGATGCGCCGCCTCGCCGGCGAGGTCGATCTGGGCGCCGCCGCGCTGTACCGCTATTTCCCCAACAAGCAGGCGATGCTGTTCAGCCTGCTGAAATGCCATATGGACGAGCTTCTGAGCGCCTGGGACGCGGCTCGCCCCGCCCGGAGTGTCCCGGCCCGACAGCGTCTGGAGGCCTTCACCCGCTTCCACATCCGCCACCACCTGCCCCGCGCCGAGGGCGTGTTTCTCAGCTACATGGAGCTGCGCAGCCTGACGCCGCAGAACTTTGCCGTCATCGAAGCGATGCGCCGCCGTTACGAGAGCGACCTTGCCGAGATCCTGGAGGACGGCGCCGGCGCGGGCACGCTCGCCGCCGCGCATCCCCGCGTGAAGGCGCGCGCCATCATCGCGATGCTGACCGGCATAACCACCTGGTATCGCGATGCCGGGCCGCTGAGCCCCCGCGACGTCGAGAACATCTACTGGAACATGGTTGCCCGGATGGCCGGGATCGAGGTTAAAGAGGTCGCCTGATGTTCATGAAATCCCTCAATTTTGGCCTGCCAGAGGAAATCGCCGCGTTGCAGGACGCCGTCCACCGATTCGCGCAGGACCGCATCGCGCCGCTGGCGGACGAGATCGACCGCTCGAACGAGTTCCCCATGCATCTGTGGGCCGAGATGGGCGAGATGGGGCTGTTGGGCATCACCGTGCCCGAGGAATATGGGGGCGCCGACATGGGCTACCTGGCCCATGTGATCGCGGTCGAGGAGATCAGCCGCGCCTCGGCCTCGGTCGGTCTGAGCTATGGCGCGCATTCCAACCTTTGCGTGAATCAGATCAGGCGCAACGGCACGCCGGAGCAGAAGGCGAAGTACCTGCCCCGCCTGATCTCGGGCGAGCATGTGGGGGCGCTGGCGATGTCGGAACCCGGTGCCGGCTCGGACGTGGTGTCGATGAAGCTCAGGGCCGAGAAGAAGAACGACCGCTACGTTCTGAACGGCAACAAGATGTGGATCACCAACGGCCCCGACGCCGACACCCTGGTGGTCTATGCCAAGACCGACCCGGCCGCCGGCCCGCGCGGAATTACCGCCTTCCTGATCGAGAGGGAGATGCACGGCTTCTCGACCGCCCAGAAACTCGACAAGCTGGGGATGCGGGGCTCGAACACCTGCGAGCTGGTGTTCGAGGACTGCGAAGTGCCGTTCGAGAATGTCCTCGGCGAGGAGGGCAAGGGCGTCGCCGTGCTGATGTCCGGGCTGGATTACGAGCGCGTGGTGCTGTCCGGCGGGCCGCTGGGGATCATGGCCGCGGCCATGGACGTGGTGATGCCCTATGTCCACGACCGCAAGCAGTTCGGCCAGCCGATCGGCGAGTTCCAGCTGATGCAGGGCAAGATCGCCGACATGTACACCGCGATGAACGCCTCGCGCGCCTATGTCTACGCGGTCGCCGCCGCCTGCGACCGGGGCGAGACGACGCGCCAGGACGCGGCGGGCTGCCTGCTCTATGCCTCGACCAGGGCGACCCATCTGGCGCTGGAGGCCATCCAGGCGCTTGGCGGAAACGGCTACATCAACGACTATCCCACGGGCCGGTTGCTGCGCGATGCGAAGCTCTACGAGATCGGCGCAGGAACGCAGGAGGTGCGGCGCATGCTGATCGGGCGCGAGCTGTTCAAGGAGACCGCATGATGCGTCTGATCGTTGTTGTAACCGCCCTCCTGTTCGCCGCCCTGCCCGTCCATGCGGACCAGGTGTCCGACGACGCCGACGCGATCGCGGCCTGTATGGGAGATGCCTGGCCGCGGGACGCGCGTGCGCTGTGCGCCGGTGCGGTCTCGGCGCCCTGCCAGTTGGCCCTGGGCGCCGAGTCGACCGAGAGCATGAACCTGTGCCTGGCCCGCGAAGCCGATGCCTGGAATGCTGTCATGGAGCGGCAGTTCCCGGAGCTGATGCAGCGCGCCCGAGAGGTCGATGCCGCAGGCGCCGCGTCCGCCGGTCTGGAATCGGCCGCCGAGGCGCTGGAGAATGCGCAGCGGGCCTGGCAGTTGTACCGGGATGCGGAATGCCGCTTCGCCCGGGCAAGCTGGGGCGACGGCGGGTTCCGCGCAGTGGCCTTGTCGGCCTGCGTCCTGGACCTGACGGCGCGCCGCGCGGTGGATTTCCAGGCCCGGCTGTTGACGGGGGGATGAGGCAGATGTCCCTCCCCCCGCTCTCAGCGCCGCGGGAATGCCCGCCGGACCCGGCCTTGCGGCAACGCGACCACCTGGTCCACATCGCGATAGATGATATGTCCGGGGTTCCGGGCCCCAATTCCGGCGACGGGAACACCCAGTTCGCCCATGACCCAGGCCAGGTGGCGCGTTGCCGCGATCCGCGGCGCGTTCTCGGCTTTCAGCCAGCACACACTGCGACGCCCGTCGGCAGTCCGGGCCATCGAGACGCATTCCGGCACGGCCAAACCGTCGGCCGCGGCGACAAAGGCGCGCCGGAATTCCTTGGCCAGCCAGCGGGGCTGGTCTTCCCAGTCGATCAGCCGGGTCGCTTGATAGATGCCCAGCTCGGCCGCCGCATAGGGATGCGGCGCCGCACAGACGAAGCGCAGATACATGACGATCCCACGCGCCCGGTGGCGCGCGTCCAGTTCTCGGTTTCTTGTGTGGTTGCGGAGCCGCCGTCAGGCGGTCTCGCGCCCGGCGGCGGTCAGGCCATTGCCGGACGGGGCGGTTCGGTCAGCGCCGGACTTGGCATCATGAACATCGCGCACCCATTGGGATCGTGTTTCGGTGGCCCGGTTCATAAGACGAATCGCACCGGTTTCTCAACCCTGCGGCCTGCGCCCCGGCGCGGATCGTTGCCGCAACGACACGCAGCGAGAGCCGTAGCATGACCGTCCTCCACTCGCATATCGTCCCCCGCTCGGATGCCTTCGCCGCCAACCGCGCCGCGATGGACGCGGCCATCGCCACCGTTGAGGCGGCGGCAGGGCGCGCAATGGCCGGGGGTGGCCCCGCCGCCATGGAGCGCCACGTCAAGCGCGGCAAGCTGCCGCCGCGCCAGCGGGTCGAGCAGCTGCTGGACGCAGGCTCGCCTTTCCTCGAATGCGGCCTGTTCGCCGCCGAGGCGATGTATGACGGCGCCTCGCCCGGCGCCGGGCTCATTACCGGGATCGGCCGGGTCATGGGCCGAGACGTGATGGTGATCGCCAACGACGCCACGGTGAAGGGCGGCACCTACTTCCCGATGACGGTCAAGAAGCACCTGCGCGCGCAGGAGATCGCCTGGGCCAACCGCCTGCCCTGCATCTATCTGGTGGACAGCGGCGGCGCCAACCTGCCGAACCAGGACGAGGTCTTCCCCGACCGCGACCATTTCGGCCGCATCTTCTACAACCAGGCCCGGATGTCCGCCGCTGGCATCGCCCAGATCGCCGTGGTGATGGGCTCGTGTACCGCCGGCGGTGCCTACATGCCGGCGATGTCCGACGAGACGGTGATCGTGCGCGAGCAGGGTACCATCTTCCTCGCCGGGCCGCCGCTGGTGAAGGCCGCCACCGGCGAGGTCTTCACCTCGGAGGAGCTGGGGGGCGGCGACCTGCACACCCGCCTCTCCGGCGTCGCCGACCACTTGGCCGAGGACGACGCCCACGCGCTGGCCATCGCCCAGCGGATCGTGGCCACCCTCGGCCCCGGCCCGGCCGTGCCGGAGCTGAATGGCGAGGATCCGCTCTACGATCCGGACGAGATCCTCGGCATCCTGCCCGCCGACACCCGCATCCCCTATGACGTGCGCGAGGTGATCGCGCGGCTGGTGGACGGCTCGCGGCTCGACGAGTTCAAGAAGCGCTTCGGCGAGACGCTGGTAACGGGGTTTGCGCAGATTCGCGGCGTGCCGGTGGGGATCATCGCCAATAACGGCATCCTGTATTCCGAGTCCTCGCTGAAGGGAGCGCATTTCATCGAGCTCTGCTGCCAGCGGAAGATCCCGCTCCTGTTCCTGCAGAACATCACCGGCTTCATGGTGGGTCGAAAATACGAGGCCGAGGGCATCGCCAAGCACGGCGCCAAGCTGGTGACGGCGGTCGCCTGCGCCGAGGTGCCGAAGCTGACCCTGATCATCGGCGGCTCGTTCGGCGCGGGGAATTACGGGATGTGCGGGCGGGCCTACTCGCCGCGGTTTCTCTGGACCTGGCCGAATGCCCGTATTTCGGTCATGGGCGGCTTCCAGGCTGCCGGCGTGCTGGCGACCGTGAAGCGCGAGGGGATCGAGCGTACGGGAGGCCAGTGGAGCGCGGAGGAAGAGGCTGCCTTCAAGCAGCCGATCATCGACCAGTTCGAGCATCAGGGGCATCCCCTGTACGCCTCGGCACGGCTGTGGGACGACGGCGTCCAGGACCCGCGGCGCACCCGCGACGCGCTGGCGCTGTCCCTGCGCGCCAGCCTCAACGCCCCGATCCGCGAGACGCGGTTCGGCGTGTTCCGGATGTGAGGCGCCGATGAGTGACCGCTCCCCACTTCGCTTCGGCGCCCGCGTGCCACGCCGCCAGCGGTGCCATAATTCGCACCCCCTCCCTAACCCTCCCC
>DATHZU010000121.1:0-3106 GCA_035458445.1 Thermohalobaculum sp.
TCCAGATAGGTCACGTCCGGGATGATGATGTCCGCGAGCGACGAGGATTCGTCGTAGACGATGTTGATGCTGACAAGGAACGGCATCAGGCTCTCGTCCTTCAGGATGGCGCGGTTCTCCTCCATCTCGCCGTTCACATAGACCGGGTTGTAGCAGGACCACATGTAAACCTCGGGCCTGCCCCATGTGCCGTCCTTGATCATCTTCAGCACCTGGTGGCTGACGTGGTGGTTCGGATAGGCCACCTGGCCGGGGAAGCCGTCATTGATGCTGAGCGACCTGACCTCGCCGCCGGTCTTCTGGGCGGGTGCCGATTTGGGATGGCTCCAGCCGGCGCCGACGCCCTGGCAGCGGCCGCCCGGGCTGTTGACGTTGCCGGTAATGGCCGCCAGCAGCATCATGGCCCGCTCTTGGTCGGCGCCGTGCTGATGCGCGATGGTGCCGCGATAGCTGACCACCACCGCCGAGCTCGCCTCGGCGAAGCGCCGGGCGAGGTCACGGATCTTGTCGGCCGGGACCATGCTCTCCTTCTCGGCAAACTCGGGCGTGTAGGCCGCGACCCGCTCCTTCACCGCCGCGATCTTGTCGTCGATCGAGGCGTTGCGGTCGGCCGAGACCTTCATGAACTTGAAGAGATCGGACTTGTAGAGCCCCTCGTTCATGATGACGTTGCACATCGAGAGGGCGACCAGGGCGTCCTTGCCGACGCTGATCGGAATCCACTCGTCCGCATGGGCAGCAGTGTTCGTCAGCCGGACATCGAACACGTACATCGGCACACCCCGCCCGACATGGGCGTCGATCAGGCGCTGCGAGACCGGGATGTGGTTGGTGTGCGTGTTGGTGCAGTTGCTGCCGAAGACCAGGATGAACTCGGTGTTGTCGAAGTCCCAGTTATCGTAGTGACCGCCCCACATCAGCTCCTGGCTGACCCATTTGCTGCCCTCGCAGATCGATGTGTGATTGCCGATCGTGCCGCTGCCGAAGGCATGCATGAAGTCGTACATGGTGGCGGCCTGGCTGGCCTTGTGCCGGCCATACTGGTACATGAACTTCTCGGGCGTGCCGGCGTCGAGCAGCGGCTGCAGCCGCGCCGCCACCTCGTCAACGGCCTGCTCCCAGCTGATCCGCTGCCAATTGTGCTCGCCGCGCTTTCCGACGCGCTTCAGCGGATAGAGGATGCGGTCGGGGAAGTAGACCTGATTCACGCCCGCCTGGCCCTTCGCGCAGATGAAACCGCGCGTACGGATCGAATCGGGGTGGCCTTCGAGTTTCACCAGGCGGCCGTCCTCGACGAAACCGATCATCGAGTCGCGGGTCACGCATTGCCAGCAGGCCGTCGGTATGGCCTGGCGCTCGGCACCGGTCTTCGGAGAGAAGTCCTTGCCTCCCTTGGCAAGGGTGATCGATCCCGCCAGAGCCGGTTTGCTGTCGGCCGCTCCGGTTGCCAGGAGAGCCCCGCTGGCGGCGGCGAGTTTGACGAAGCCACGCCTATCCAGACTAGTCATTTGGTTGTCCTCCTTTGTACCATTGCCTCTCAGCCGTCCAGCGTGTCGACGTAGTGATCCAGCTTGCCCTTCTCCCGCTGGCGATAGGCGGTCTTCAGCAGGTTGTCTGGATCGATGTAGTAGACGCTCGGACGTGTGCCTTCCTCGGGGAGAAGCACGTTGTTCTGTTCGTCGAGGTTGTGCTCCTTGACGAGTTTCGAGACCTCGCTGTCGGGATCGTTGAGATCGCCGAAGATGCGCGCCTTGCCCTGGCAAGTGTTAACACAGGCCGGCTCCAGGCCGTTGTCGAGCCGGTGGACGCACATGTTGCACTTGTCGGCGGCCTGCTTGGTGGTATCGAGGCCCGCCTGCACGAAGGGGTTCATCGACCGCACGCCGTAGGGGCAGCCGTCCAGGCACTTGGCGCAACCGATGCATTGATCGACGTCGATCAGGATCAGCCCGTCCGGGCGCTTGTAGGTGCCTCCGGTGCGGTAGCGTATCGTGTCGCCGTTCGGCGTCGTGTAGGTGGCGCGCTTGCCCGGATATTGCGGGCAGACCTTGACGCAGGGCGGAATGCCGTCCTTTTCGCTGCCTTCGCAGTGATTGCACATCAGCGGCAGGTTGATCTTCTTCACGTTCGGGAAGGTGCCGACCATCTTGCGCTGGATCACGGTCCGGAAGCGGCCGAGCGATACATCGTTCTCCGCCTTGCAGGCCACGGTGCAGGCGCTGCAGCCGATACAGCGGCGCAGGTCCATCACCATGCCCCACCGCGGCGGCTTGCCCTCGGCGGCCTTGGCCGCCCCGGCGGACGCGGCAGCCGCCGCACCGACGGCGGTCGCGCCGGTGCCCCTCAGCACGTCACGCCGGCTGATCTTCTCTGGGATCTTGGCTGTCATCTTACTCTCCTCTGCATCTAGCAAACCTCCCGCTTCATCAGAAGGTTAAGGATTCTCAGTGGCTCTCGGCTCTTCTCGTCTCACTCACCTTTCAACCGGTCCAAGGTTTCCTCGAACTGCACGAAGGCCTCGTCGAGGATCATGATCGCGTATTTCTTGTTGTGGAGGCCGTTGCCGTAACGAACGACGTCCAGGTATTCGTGCCCCTTCGCCATCATGGCGCGCGCGTCCTGCAGGACCATGGCGTCGGCATGGCCTTGGGCCGCCTCGAGCGCGGCGTTGGCCTCCACCGCGATCTCCTCGACAGCGATCACTTCGGATTCGAGGAGTCTCTCCCAGTCCTGCAGCATCTTCCGGTGCTCGTCGGTGTGGCAGGCGACACAGGTTTCCGGGGCGCCGCTGCGGACAAAATGGCCCTTGCTCACCGTCTTCTTCAGATGGCAGCCCATGCAGTTGACATTGACGTCGAACATCAGGTGCGGCGTCGGCGAGAGGTTCTCGGATAGCGGCGTGCCGGCGAGCAGGATGCGCTGATAATCGTGCTGATCCTGGTGGCACAGCAGGCAGTCATTGCGGACGAAATCCAGGTGGTCGGTCCGGTTCCGGTGCTCGATCACGCTGTGGCAGTCGAAGCAGTCAGCCTCATTCGTGGCCACGTGGGCGTCGTGCATCAGGGTCTTGTTCGCCGCCTTGCCGATGAGCTCGGCACTGCGGTTG
>DATHZU010000122.1:0-9774 GCA_035458445.1 Thermohalobaculum sp.
CGGACCGAACTAGCGCGAATGCGGTGGCGCCGCCAGAGGCAAGCTAAGGCGCCGCCGCCGGCATAAGCCAGCTTCGGGCTGGCCAGTATTCGTGGTATCCTCGGCCCAGGTTGGTTGGACCAGGGCTTCTGATAATGCGATTTTTCAAGGGCGTTTACCGGTTTTTCCGCAGCATCCTGCTGGCCTGCCTGGTGATGCTGCCGGTCTATGTGTTCGGCACCCTCTACATGAACCGCGACTACCTCAGCCGCGAGGGGGTGATGATGTGGTGGACGTATCTGACACGCGGGCCCGCGCCCGCGGCAGCAGTCCCCGACGACTGGGGGCACGGCACCATCCCGCCGGTGAACGCCGATCTTCTGGCGATTCCCGCATTGCTGCGCGCCGGCGACCACATGGCGCTGGACAGTCTCTTCCGCCGCGACCGCGAAGTGTTCTGGAGCTTCTCGGAGAGCGCGCCCGACCTGGCCGAGCCGCTCGACGCCTGGGTCAAGGCGCAGCCGCTCTCGGCCGCGGCCCATCTGACGCGCGGGAAATACTGGCACACGATCGGCGCGCACCGCCGCGGATCGGCCTATGCATCCCGCACCACCGCGACCCAGTTCGCCGAGATGCACAACGCCTACGGTCGGGCCGAGCGCGACTATCTCGCGGCGCGGGCGCTCGCCCCGAGGCTGGGGCAGGCCTATGCTGGGCTGTTGGCGATCTACAATTCGACCGGCCGCGACCGCGAGCTTGCCGAAACCTGGGCGGCGGCGGTTGCCGAGGGCGCGGTTTCGACCCGGCTCTATTTCTACCTGATCAATTCGATGAAGCCGTGGTGGAGTCGCATGTCCGGAACCGAGAGCGTGGCCGCGGTGCGCGCCTTGCTCGAAGAGCTCGAGACCGGCAGCCTGAAGGGGACCGGCGAGTTGGAGCGGTTGCGCGCCTATCCCGGATATATCGAGGCAGAGGTGCTGTGGCGGGCGGGCAGGCGCGATGCCGCCTTGGCCAGATACGGCGAAATCGTCGAGGGCACCCAGGGCCTGGCGCATCTCGACAACTATGCCTCGAGGTTGTCGAGCGCGGGTCGTGATGCCGAGGCCTTGCCGATTTACGCTGCGCGCCTGCGCTATGCGCCCGAGGACGGCGGGACCGCGGCACGCTATGGCGGCGCGCTGGTGCGCCTGCAGTTGTACGACGAGGCAAGGGAGGCCTTCGACCGAGCGCTGCAGATAGATTCCCATGATCCAGGCACCCTGGCACGCCGCGCGACGCTGCATTCCAGCCTCGAGCGTTACCGCGAGGCGCTGGCCGATTACGAGCGGGCGAAGGTCTATGGCTCCGAGCGGGCATCGAACTGGGCCGGCGCTGGAAGGATGCGCCTGAGGCTACGCGAGGAGTTGCCGGAAGCCGCCGCAAATTACCGGCGGGCAATCGAGTTGAAGCCGGACCGGGAAGCCTACCACTACAACTTCGCCGCCGTGCTCGACCGGATGCAGGACTGCCGCGCGATTCCCGTGTACCTGTCCTATCTCCAGCTCTGCCGGGAAAAGGGCGAGTGCGACGCGTATTCGGTCAACTGGGTCACCGTGCGGTCGAACAGCCTGGTCGACCGGCTGATCTGCAGCATCGACGGCCATCGCCTCGATCCCGGGGCGTGGTTGCCGGTCGGCGATGGATGACCCCAAGGCCGTCCCGCCTTTCCGGGGCGTTGCCGCCCGCGGCCCCGTCAGAACGCAAAGGGCCAGCCCGAAGGCTGGCCCTGAAACCTTGCGGAGGCTTCGCCCGGATCAGTTCTTGGCGAAGTACTCGACCACCAGATGCGGTTCCATCTGGACCGCATAGGGCACGTCGCCCAGGCTGGGCTGGCGGGTGAAGGTGGCGGTGAACTTGTTGTGGTCGGCCTCGACATAGTCGGGCACGTCGCGCTCGCCCGACTGCATCGCTTCCAGCACCAGCGCCATCTGCTTGGCCTTCTCCGAGAGGGTGATCACGTCGCCCTCCTTGACCCGGTAGCTGGGGATGTTGACGCGGCTCCCGTTCACCCGCACATGGCCGTGATTCACGAACTGGCGGGCGGCGAAGACGGTGGGGACGAACTTGGCGCGGTAGACCACCGCGTCCAGGCGGCGCTCCAGCAGGCCGATCAGCATCTCGCCGGTGTCGCCCCGGGCGCGCACGGCGTCCGAGTAGATGCGGCGGAACTGCTTTTCGGTCAGGTCTCCGTAGTAGCCCTTCAGCTTCTGCTTGGCGCGCAGCTGGGTGCCGTAGTCGGACATCTTGCCCTTGCGGCGCTGTCCGTGCTGGCCGGGGCCGTATTCGCGGCGGTTGACGGGGCTCTTCGGGCGGCCCCAGATGTTCTCGCCCATGCGGCGGTCGATCTTGTACTTGGCGGAA
The DNA here is from genome assembly GCA_035458445.1 of Thermohalobaculum sp. Taxonomy (GTDB): domain Bacteria; phylum Pseudomonadota; class Alphaproteobacteria; order Rhodobacterales; family Rhodobacteraceae; genus Thermohalobaculum. Next base: position 2,380 of record DATHZU010000122.1, read on the forward strand.
GTGCGCTTGGTCACTTGGCCATCTCCTCTGACTTCAAATGTTGAAGGCGACCTCCTCTCCCCTTCCGGCCTCTCGGCTGTCGGGGCGACAGGATCCCGCTTGCACGGGCCACGGACGCCAGACGGCACCCCCGCCCAAACGGGCGGCGGCGATGGCGGGGCTTATACCGGGATTCCGGCCCGTGTCAACGCAACCCACGCCCATGCGGCACAAAGCGGCATGGCCCGCCGGTGGCGCCGGAGTATCATGGGGATCGGGCGGCAGCGTCCGTGCCTGATGCCGCCGGAGTGGTGTCATGGTCAAGAAGCTGCCCTCAACTTCGCAGAACCGGTTGCCGCGGCACTATTACGATGCCCTGGTCGCAAGCGGCCTGGTCGACGACATCGAGGACGTCGGCGCCCTGGACCCGCGTCCGATCCGCCTGCTGGAACGGGATCATGTCTGCCGCCGCGGCGAGCCCGCCCATTGCCTGTGGGTGATCGTCGATGGCGCGGTCGCGGTGCGCGACAGCGGCCAGACCCTGTTCCTGCGTCAGCGCCACGACGTCGTCGGCGAGCAGAACCTGCTGGGGAATGGCTGCCTCAGATGGTACGACCTCGTCGTCAGCCACAGCCAGGCCGAGCTTCTGGTCATCGAGAAATCCATGATCGAGGCGCATCCGCAACGCGATGTCCTGTGGCGCAACATCTCGAAGATCATCTCGCTGAAGCTGCGCGAGGCGACGCGCCAGAACCTCGAGCTGCAGCGGCAGGTCAACGACGATACCAGGATCCTCCACGCCCACATGAACGAATACGCGCTGAGCCGCCGTTTACAGAAAGGCGGCGCCCGTTCCATCGACTACGGCGTCGAGCGTGCGGTGGTCTGGTTCTCGGACGTGGTGAACTTCAGCCGCTACATCCTCGATCTGGCGCCGGCGCGGACCGCGGATGTCGTGCAGCGCTTCTTCAACGCCCAGACGCAGCCGATCCAGGAAATGGGCGGCCATATCGACAAGTTCGTCGGCGACGGCCTGATGGCCTTCTGGGTCCCGCCCGGGGATTCTTCGGTCGCCACGTGCTGCGAGGCGGCGCTGCGGGCGGCCGAGCAGGCGGTCGAGGCGGTGCGCGGCATCTCGATCGGCCCGAATGCGCTGGACCTGCGCGTCGGCCTGCACACCGGGCTGGTCCTCAGCGGCGATTTCGGCTCGGCCACCCGGCACCAGTTCACCCTGATCGGACCCGAGGTGAACAAGGCCGCACGGCTGGAGCAGGTGCACGAAGCCGATGTCCGCAGCGGCGAGCCGCATCTCGGCCCGATCCGGATGAGCGCCGAGTTCCGGGCCGAGCTATCGGACCTGACGCGCCGGCGCTATGGGCGCCAGAGCGTCGCCGAAGCGAAGAACATCGGCGAGATCACGTTCTACCATTGAGGGCGGGGACACCTGGTTGATACCGCGGGCTCGCCGAGGACAACCGTTCCGCCATGACCCCTCCCCGGCCCTCCCCTTGCAGGGGAGGGAGGCCCGGGGGCCGATGTTGCGGCACGGTCCCTCCCCCTGGAAGGGGGAGGTCAGGAGGGGGTTGGGGCGCAGCGTGAATCGCCCTCATTGAGCGCCGGTATCTGGCGCGTCCGCGACCTCCCATTTCTGCGGCAGCCGCCCCAGAACCTGGCTCGCGCGGGCTGCGTCGTCCATGTTCCGCAGCGTGATACGCGCGACCAGCCCGCGGCCCTTCCGCTCGGCGACCTCGATCTCGGCTGCGACCCCGGCCTCGTCCAGGGCGGCGCCGAGCACCCGCGAGATCGCCAGCTTGCGCAGCTCGGGCTTGAAGACCTTGCCGATGGCGGTCTTCGGCAGCGCGTCCATGACTTCGATGTGCTTCGGCACGGCGGCGGCCTCGGGCACGGCCTTCTCGGCGAAGGCGTAGAGGTCGGCAACCGTCACCGTAGCCCCCGCGACCAGTTCCAGATAGACGCAGGGGACCTCGCCCGCATGGGCGTCGGGCTGGCCGATGGCGCCGGCGAACGCCACTTCGGGGTGGCTGGCCAATGCCTCCTCGATCATCGCCGGGTCGATGTTGTGGCCGCCGCGGATGATCAGGTCCTTGGCCCGCCCGGTGATCCACAACCAGCCATCCTCGTCCAGATGCCCCAGATCGCCCGACCGCAGCCAGTGGCCGGGCTCGGCGAACAGGCCCTCGTTGCGGGCGGGTTCGGTATAGCCCGGAAACACGCCGGGCCCGGAAATGCAGATCTCGCCGGTCTCGCCGGTTTCGCATTCGCGCTGGATGGCGCCGTCCGGCGCGCAGTCGAGGATGCGCACATCGGTATAGGGCACCGGCAGGCCGACCGAGCCGATCTTGCGCTCGCCGTCCGGCGGGTCGAACGAGACCAGGCAGGTGGCCTCGGTCATGCCATAGCCCTCCATGATCCGCACGCCGGTGGCCTGCTCGAACCGCTTGAACAGCTCGACCGGCAGCGGCGCCGATCCGCAGAGCGCGTCTTTCAGGCTCGAGACGTCGGCCGCGATGGGGCGCTGCATCAGCGCCGAGGCGGCGGTCGGCACCATCACCATCATGCTGACGCCCCAGCGCTCGACCAGCGCCCAGAAGTTGTCCATCACCCCGGGGCCGCGAAAGCCTGCCGGGGTCGGGATCACCATATGCCCCCCCGAGGCGACGCAGCCCATCAGGATGCAATAGGCGCCGAAGACGTGGAACAGCGGCAGCGGGCAGATCAGCACGTCTTCCGCCGTGATCAGGCCGATCGCCGGGATCAGTCCGTTATAGATCATGCCGCGCTGCCGGTGCGCGGCGACCTTGGGCGTGCCGGTGGTGCCGCCGGTGTGGAAATAGGCCGAGATGCGTTCGCCGTCGCCGGGCACGAAGCCCAGCCTCGACCCGTCCTCGGCCATCAGCGCCCGGTTGAAGTCCAGCACCCGCGCCTTGTGGCTTCGGGCGACCCTCGGCCGGATGAAGGGGATCAGCCAGGACTTCGGCGGCGTCAGGTAGCGCTTCAGATCGACCTCCAGGACGGTCTCGACCGTGGGCGTCTCCGCCACCGCCGCATGCGCCTTCTCGGCGATGTCGGTCTTCGGAAAGGGGGCCAGCGTGACCAGCGCCTTCGCCCCGGTCTCGCGCAGGATCGCCGCGATCTGGACCGGGTCAAGCAGCGGATTTATCGGCGTGACGATCCCTGCTGTCAGCCCGCCCAGCAGAGCCAGCACCGCTTCGTTGCAGTTCGGCAGCAGATAGGCGACCACGTCCTCCTCGCCGATGCCGAGGCCGCGGAACAGGTTGGCGGCGCGGGTCACCCGGTCGGCCAGCGTCGTCCAGTCCAGCGTTTCCGCGGGGTCCTTCGGGCCCGAGGTCAGCTGGAAGCTGAGCGCCGGGCGGTCCGGATACGCCGAGGCCGTCCGGCACAGCATTGCGTGGACCGTGTCCGCGGGCCAGCGCTCGGCCAGCGGCACCGCCTCGATGGCCCGCTTCGCGGCCAGCGTCGTCCATCGCTCCAGCGCCATTGGTCCTCCAGGTCAGAAGCGGATCTCCACCGCGTCAAGAACATAGAGATACAGGATACCCGGCAAAGCAAGCCAACTCACATGGCCAGGCGAGCCTTGATTATTCCGCCGCCAGACCTTCGGTGAACTGCAGGCGGGCCAGCCGGGCGTAGAGGCCGCCCTGGGCCACCAGGTCGTCATGGGTCCCGGTGGCGACCAGGCGGCCGTCCTCGAGGACCAGGATGCGGTCGGCGCGCTTCACCGTTGCCAGCCGGTGGGCGATCACCAGGGTGGTGCGGTCCCGGCTCAGCCGGTCGACGGCCTGCTGAACGGCGCGCTCGCTCTCGGCATCCAGCGCCGAGGTCGCCTCGTCCAGAAGCAGGACCGTCGCGTCGCGCAGGATCGCCCGGGCGATGGCGATTCGCTGCTTCTGGCCGCCGGACAGCAGCACGCCCCGCTCGCCGAGCCAGGTGTCGTAGCCCTCGGGCAGGGCCGAGATGAAATCATGCGCCGCCGCGGCGCGCGCGGCTTCCTCGACCTCGGCCGCGCTCGCGTCCGGGCGGCCGAACAGGATGTTGGCCCTGACCGTGTCGGCGAAGATCACCGGCTCCTGCGGCACCAGCGCCGTCTGCCGGCGCAGGTCGTCGAGCCGCATCTTCGCGATCGGCACGCCGTCGAGGCTGACGGTCCCGTTTTCCGGGTCATAGAACCGCAGCAGAAGCTGCAGCACGGTGGTCTTGCCGGCGCCCGAGGGGCCGACGACCGCGACCCGCTCGCCGGGCGCGATGCGGAACGAGACATCGCGCAGCGCCGGGATCTCGCGCCGGCTCTCATAGGCGAAGTCGACCTTGTCGAAGACGATCTCGCCGCGGGGCTGGGCTGCCGGGGGCAGGGGGTCGGAAACCTCGCGGATCGGGTTCTCCATGGCCAGCAGTTCCATCAGCCGCTCGGTCGCCCCGGCGGCGCGCTGCAATTCGCCCCAGACCTCGGACAATGCGCCGACCGCGCCTGCGGTGAACACCGCGTAGAGGACGAACTGCGCCATCTCGCCCGGCGACATCCGCGCCGCCAGCACGTCGCGGGCGCCGATCCACATCACCCCCACCACGCCGGCGAAGACGAAGAAGATCACAATCAGCGTCAGCCAGGCGCGGGCGGTGATCCGGTCGCGCGCGGCGTCGTAGGCGGCCTCGACCCGGGCCTTGAAGCGGGCCTTCGACGCGGCTTCGTGGGTCATCGCCTGCACGGTCTGGGCGGCCTGCAGGGTCTCGCCCGCGGCGGTGGCGCTGTCGGCCAGCAGGTCCTGGGCCAGCCGCGACAGGCGGCGCACCCGGCGCCCCAGGATCAGGATCGGGAACACCACCAGCGGCACGATCAAGAGCGTCATGCCGGTGAGCTTGGCCGAGGTCACCAGCAGCATCGCCAGCCCGCCCGTCAGCAGCAGCAGGTTGCGCAGCGCGATCGAGGCCGACGAGCCGACCACCGACTGGATCACCGAGGTGTCCGTTGTCAACCGGGTCATCACCTCGGCCGTCATGACCCGCTCGAAAAAGGCCGGGCTCATCGAGGCAACATGGTTGAACACCGCCGCGCGGATATCGGCGATCACCCGCTCGCCGAGGCGGCTGACCAGATAGAACCGCAGCGCGGTCGCCACCGCCAGCGCCGCCGCGACGCCGATCAGCGCCAGAAAGTACTTGTCGATCAGCGCTGCGTTGTCATTGGAGAATCCGTCGACCACCCGCCGGAACGCCATCGGCAGCGCCAGAGTGAAGCCCGATGCCGCCAGCAGCGCGGCGACGACGCCGACCACCGTCAGCCGGTACGGCCGCAAAAACGGCACCAGGCCCCTCAGCGGGCCGATTCGCGCCGACTTGGCACGCTCTTCCGGACTGGGCGTCGCCGGCCCATTGGCTGAAGTTGCTCGCACGCTGACCTCGTTACATTGGCCCGACGGGTCATAACAACGCACCGCCCGCCCCGCAAGGCGACGGATCGCCCCGCCCGTCCGCCCGCCCGGGCCGAGGTGGCAATCGGGAAATTCTTGCCGAAAAAACCGAAAAGCGACAGCGATTTGTCGGCAGGCTTGCCGACCGGGCCGAAAATGTCGTTCATCAAGGCCGAGCCTCACTCCGGATCGCCCGATGCGCACGCTGATCTCCTTCGCCGCCCTGTTCCTTTCCGTGCTGCTGGTGCAGCTCGGCTCCGGAACGCTCGGGCCGCTGGACGCGCTGGCCGGGTCGGTGCGCGGCTTCACCACAGAACAGATCGGCCTGCTGGGCTCGGCGCATTTCCTCGGCTTCTTCGCCGGATGCTACCTGGCGCCGCGCTATATCGGCAGCGTCGGCCATTCGCGGGCCTTCGCCGCGGCAGCGGCGGTGGGTGCCATCGGCGCGCTGCTGCACCCGGTGTTCGAGGGGCCCTATGAATGGGCCATGCTGCGCCTGTTGACCGGGCTCGCGGTCGCCTCGGCCTACACGGTGATCGAAAGCTGGCTCCAGGCCAAGATCGAGTCCTCCAACCGGGGCCGCGTGTTCGGCGTCTTCCGGGTGGTCGACATGTCCGGCTCGATCCTGGCCCAGGGCCTGATCGCCGTGCTCGACCCCGCCTCCTACGCCTCGTACAATATCGTCGCGGTGTTCTGCTGCCTGTGCCTGCTGCCGCTGTCGCTCACCCGCCGCGATCCGCCGCCGACCCCGCAGGCGCCGCGGCTGCGGCCGATCAAGGCGGCGCTGCTGTCGCCCTCGGCCTGCTTCGGCATCATCGTCGCGGGTGTCACCGGCGCCAGCTTCCGCATGGTCGGGCCGGTCTTCGGCATCGCCAACGACCTGAGCCAGAGCCAGGTGGCGCTGTTCCTCACCGCCGGCGTGGTGGGCGGTGCCGCAGCGCAGTTCCCGGTGGGCTGGATCGCCGACCAGACCGACCGCCGCAACGTGCTGGTGGGCCTGTCGGCTGCGGCCATCGTCAGCTGCCTGACGGTCGCCTATCTGACCGGCCCGGGCAATACCGCGGTGATCTTCATCGGCGCCTTCCTGTTCGGCATGACCTCCTATCCGATCTATTCGGTCTCGGCGGCCTATGCCAACGACTTCGCGCCCAAGGATTTCGTGGTCGAGCTGAACGCGGCGCTGATCTTCTTCTACTCGATCGGGGCGATCGTCAGCCCGTTCGTCTCGGCGCGGCTGATCTCGGCCTACGGCCCGGCGGCGCTGTTCCTGTTCATCGCCACGGCACACGGGGCGCTGATCCTGTTCACGCTCTACCGCATGACGCGGCGCAAGGCGCCCGCGCGCACGACCCCCTATACGATGGTGCCGCGCACCTCGATGATCATCGGGCGCCTGCTGCGGCGCAAGCGGAACGGCGCCCCGGCCGAGAGCGCCCCTGAACCCGTATCCGAAGAAGCCGCAAGGAGAGAGCCTTGAAACTCTATCATTCGCCGACCTCGCCCTATGTGCGCAAGGTCATGGTCACGCTGCACCTGACCGGGCAGCTTGGAGATGTCGACCTGATCCCCGGCTCGGGCACGCCGCTCAAGCCGAACCCGCAGACCATCGGCGCGAACCCGCTGGGCAAGGTTCCCTGCCTGATCACCGACGAGGGCCAGACCCTGTTCGACAGCCGGGTGATCTGCCGCTATCTCGACTGGCGCGGCAAGGGCGGACTATATCCGAACGGTGCGGCGCTGTTCCCGGTTCTGGCCGCCGAGGCGCTGGCCGACGGGATCATCGATGCCGGGCTGCTCGGGGCCTATGAATGGCGCCTCAGGCCCGAGGAGTTCCGCTACCAGCCCTGGGTCGACGGGCAGGTCGCCAAGATCACCCGCGGGCTGGACGTGATGGAGCACCCGGCCAGTCACCGGCATTTCCTTCTACCACAATTTCGCCGCCGCTCATCTGGGCGCCGACATGCATACC
>DATHZU010000123.1:0-2021 GCA_035458445.1 Thermohalobaculum sp.
CATCTCAGGATTGCCAGGCTTGCGATCGATACCGGCTACGACGCGCCGGCGGTCTATGGCTGGGCGCGCTCTGTCGGCTTTGCCCAGGTGGCGCCGGTCAAGGGTGTCGAGGGGTTCAACCGCTCGAGCCCGGTGTCCGGCCCGACCTATGTCGATGCGAACGATGCTGGAAAGCGGCTGCGCCGCGGCGCCCGTCTCTGGACCGTCGCGGTTTCGACCTTCAAGGCCGAGACTTACCGGTTCTTGCGGCTCGAGCGGCCGACCGAAGAAGACCAGGTCGAGGGGGCACGGTTCCCACCCGGCACGGTGCATTTGCCGCGCTGGGTCGAGGCGGAGTGGCTTAAGCAGTTCGTCGCCGAGCAGCTGATTACCGTCAGAACGCGGCGCGGTTTCGCGCGGCTCGAGTGGCAAAAGATGCGCGAGCGCAACGAGGCGCTCGATTGCCGTGTCTATGCACGAGCCGCTGCCTGGATCGCCGGCGCCGATCGCTGGTCGGATGCGCGGTGGCGGGATCTTGAAGAACAGCTCGGGGTGGCTTCGGATGAAGAGGCCACCGCCGGCGTCGTCAACCGGCCATCCCCGGAGCCGACCGGCAAGCGGCGCTCCGAGTGGTTTGGCCGCGAGCAGGGATGGTTGGGGTGAGTGACTGGACGGAGGCGGAACTCGCGGCGCTGCGCCGCGCCTATGCGAGCGGCACGCTCAGGGTGAGCTATGACGGCAAGTCGGTCGAGTATGGCTCCGCCGAGGATCTGATTGCCCGCATTCGCACCCTCGAGCGCTCGGTCACCGGTACCGATCAGGCGCTGCCCATAGCGGGCTATGCGGGCTTCCGGCGGGGCAACCGATGACGCGGGCGAGCTGGTTCGACCGGGCGATCGCGACGGTCTCGCCGCGCGCGGCGGCGAGACGCATGCTGGCCCGCCAGGCGTTCGAGAGCCTGACGAGGGGCTACGAGGGAGCCGCCGGCGGGCGCCGCACCGAAGGCTGGCGCACGCCCGGCACCTCGGCCGATACCGAGATCGCGAGCGCCGGCGCGCTGCTGCGCGACCGGATGCGCGATCTGGTGCGCAACAACCCGCACGCGGCCAAGGCCGTCTCGGTGCTGGTCAACAACATCGTCGGCGCCGGCATCATGCCGCGCGCGGCATCGGGCGATGAAGCGCTCGACCGCACGGTCAACGCGCTCTGGGATGCCTGGTCGCGCCGCTGCGATGCCGATGGCCAGCTGGATTTTTACGGGCTGCAGACGCTGGTCTGCCGCGAAATGGTCGAGGCTGGCGAGGTGCTGGTCCGCCGCCGTCCGCGCCGAAGCGAGGACGGGCTCGAGGTGCCGGTCCAGCTCCAGGTCCTCGAGGCCGACTTCCTCGATGCGACGGTGAGCGGGCAGACCGGATCGGGGCGCGCGGTCCAGGGCGTCGAGTTCGACGCCATCGGCCGCCGGCGGGCCTACTGGCTGTTCGACCGGCATCCCGGCGATGCGTTCGGCGTCCTGCGGGGCGGGTTCAAGAGCCGGGCGGTGCCGGCCGTCGAGATCGCGCACATTTACGAGAAGCTGCGCACCCAGGCGCGCGGCGTTCCCTGGGGCGCGCCGGTGATCCGGTCCATGCGCGATCTCGACGATTACGAGGTCGCCGAGATCGTCCGCAAGAAGACCGAGGCCTGCGTGACGGCGATCGTGTTCGGCGCCGACGAGGCCGAACAGGGGATCGCGCCGTCGGTGGTCGATGCCGATGGCAACCGGGTCGAGCAGTTCGAGCCGGGCCTCATCGCCTATGCGAGGGGCGGCAAGGACATCCGGTTCAACCAGCCCTCGGCGACCGGCGGTTACGCCGAGTACAAGCGCGCCAGCCTGCACACCATCGCGGCTGGATACCGCGTGCCCTACGAGCTGCTCACCGGGGATCTCTCACAGGTGAACTACTCCTCGATCCGGGCGGGGCTGGTCGAGTTCCGCCGCATGATCGACGCGGTGCAGTGGCAGGTGTTCGTCCCGGGCTTCTGCGATCGGGTCTGGGGCTGGT
>DATHZU010000124.1:0-16955 GCA_035458445.1 Thermohalobaculum sp.
TGCGGCAGCGGCAGGTCCGCATCCTTGTACATCTCCCAGTACTTCCGGGGCACGATGTAGGGCGGATGGGGATTGGTGAACGAGGCCGTCAGCATGAAGGGCCGGTCCGGCGCATGACGCAGGTATTCGAGGGCCCGGAACTGGGTCTCCTCGTCGTATTGCAGCTCGGTGCTCCAGCCGGCGCCGATGTTGCGCGCCTGGTACTGCGGCGCGAAATCGAAGGCCATCGCCTCGGGGTCGCTCTCGTCGAGCAGCGGGTAGGACCAGATGAATCCGGAGGGGTAGATATCCGTGTTCAGCCGGCGCTGAAAGCCGTGCAGCTGGTCGGCGCCGACGAAATGCATCTTGCCGGTCAGTACGGTCTCGTAGCCGGCATTGGTCAGATAGTGCGCGAAGGTCGGAATGAAGCTATGATACGGGTCGCCGTTGTCGTAGCAGCCGGTGGTCGAGGTGTAGAGCCCGGTCATCAGGCAGGAGCGCGCGGGCACGCAGATCGGGCTCGGCGAATAGGCGGTGGTGAAATTGATCGCCCGCTCGGCCAGCGCCTGCATGTGCCGGGTGCGCGCGACCGGGTAGCCGCAGGCCTCCAGCATGAACGGAGTCATCTGGTCGGCCATGACCAGCAATATGTTGGGGGCCTGGGCCATCATGCATCTTTCGCCGCATACTCATCCGGTGACCGAGACAGTAGAGAGGGCCCGCGAGAGAGTAAATCAGCCGATGGTCGCCAGCGCGGGGAAGGTCTCCAGCAGCCAGTATGCCAGCCGCTCGAACTCGCCGGTGACCATCATCAGGCCGACCGCGACCAGCAGCACGCCCATTGCCTTCTCGACCAGCCCCAGATGGCGGCGGAACCCGCGCGCCCAGCGCAGGAACGGGCCGATGAAGGCCGCCGCCACCAGGAACGGCACCCCCAGCCCCAGCGCGTAGACCGCCAGCAGCAGGGTGCCGCCGCCGATCGTCGCCTCCTGCGCCGCCAATGCCAGGATCGCCCCCAGGATCGGGCCGATGCAGGGGGTCCAGCCGAAGGCGAAGGCAACCCCGATCAGGTAGCTGGTGCCCAGCGTCCCGGCCTGCGCAGGCCCGTCGAACCGTGCCTCGCGGTTCAGGAAGGGCAGCCGGATCAGGTGCAGGAAATGCAGCCCCAGCACGATGATGATGCCGCCCGAGATCTGGCCCAGCAGTTCCTTGTGGCGCAGCAGCGCCTGGCCCAGCGCCGAGGCGGTCATCCCCAGCGCCACGAAGACCGTCGCCAGCCCCAGCACGAAGAAACAGGCCGATATGACCACCCGCCGCGCCAGCTTCGGGTCCACGGCGCGGTCCTCGCCCGAGATCTGGTCCAGCGTGGTGCCGCCCAGATAGGCCAGATAGGGCGGCGCCAGCGGCAGCACGCAGGGGCTGAGAAAGCTGATGATCCCGCCCAGAAACGCCGTGAGGATGCCGACTTCCATACTCGTCCTTTCCTGCCGCCGCCAAAGGACGGCTCACCGCCTGTCTAGGTCCGCCGCGCGCCGCTGAAAAGGGCCGCGATGCCGCAAGCCGCGTCACGATCCCGTCATGCGGGCGCTTCGGTCACCGTCCGAGCGCGCTCAGATAGGCCACCAGGTCCTCGACCTGCTGCGCCGTCAGTGCCGGCCCGCCGTACAGCGGATCGTCCGGCTCCAGCCGCTGCCCGGGCGCGTAGAAGGCCGGCATGCCGGTCTCCGGCGCGATCACCTCGGGCGCGACGATCCACAGCCGGATCTCGCCCGGCGTCCTCCGCGCGCCCAGCCCGGCCAGGTCCGCCGCGCCTCCGCCGCCGGTGCCGGGCATGCCGTGGCACCCGGCGCAGCCCCCGGGGGCGGCGCTGAAGAACAGCGCGGCACCGGCGTCCGGATTCCCGGCCGCGCCGGTCAGCGAAGCGTCGATCCGGCTGCCGTCGGCGATCGTGTAGGCCACGATCGGCTCGGCGGCCGGCGCCGGGACGGGCGCCAGGGCCAGAACGGCCAGCCAGATCCCGATCAGCACCCGTATCCGCAACTGCACCTCCGCTTCCACCGGCGAAGCTATGCGGGCCTCGGCAGCGCTTCAAGGGCTTGCGCGGCGACCGGGCGGAGGCTACGGCTTCGCCATGTCAACCAGCGGACCCGACAACCTGTCCTTCGACGCCGAGCTCGACGCAACCGGGCTGCTGTGCCCGCTTCCGGTGCTGAAGGCGCGCAAGCGGCTGGCCGGGCTGGCGCCGGGGGCGGTGCTGCGGATGCTCGCCGACGACCCCGCCGCCCGGGTCGACGTGCCGCATTTCTGCGCCGAGCAGGGCCATGCGCTGGTTGCGCAGCAGGATGCCGCCGGCGGGGTGATGGTCTTCCACCTGCGCAAGGGCGGTTAGCTGGGCGGCACCTTGAATGCCGCGCAGGGGTCGGCGCGGTCGGTCGGCTCCGAGAACCAGACATAGTCGAACGGCATCTCCGCCGCCACGGCCGGGTCGCCGCCCGGCGCCAGCTCGATCATGCCGACCGAAAGCACCGTCAGCTCCGGCATCGCCCGGCCCAGATAGGCCGGCACGCCCCGGTCGGTGCGGGCGTGCCCGTTCCCGGTGATCAGCACCGCCTTGCCGCCGCCCGCCGCATAGGCCCGCAGCGCGGCGGCCGCAAAACGGGCGTCGCGCAGGCGCTGCGACTCGATCATGCCGGTCGCCACCTCGCGCGGCAGCATGTTGCAATGCGAGGCGATCATCTCGTCCTCGAGCTCGGTCCTCAGCGCCGCGTCCAGCGGCTGGTCCAGCCCCAGGCCTTCCGCCCCGCCGCCATAGGCCCGGGCCGCACCCTCGCGCCGCGCCAGCGCCAGTTCCGGCCGCGGCACGCCGCCGCCCGCTACATAGGCGCCCTCGGCGGCGACGAAGACCGGCGCATACATCTTCCAGTCCGGCCAGCGCATGCGGTCCCAGCCGATCGCCGGGCCGATCTCGCGCGCCGTGCCGCCCTGGGCCAGGAACGCCTGAATTCCTTCCTCGCTGGCCTGGGGCACCATCTCGAACGCGATGCCCCCGGGCCGCAGCGCCCGCACCAGCCGGGCCTGCCTCGCATGGTGGATCGGGCTGTCATGGACCTCGCCGATCACCACGATATCGGCGCCGCGCAGTACCTCGACCAGCGACGCCTCGCTGATCCCGGCACCGCCGGGGCCGGCGATGCGGCCCTCGACGCCGGAGCCGCGCGGCGCGCAGCCCACGACCAGCATCATGGCGAGACAGACGAGCAGACCGCGCAAGCCCAAGCCTCCGGCAATGGACATTCCCAAGGCCCTAGAGACTAGGTACTTCGCGCCGCGATGCAAGCGGCCCGGCGGTCGGACCCGTGTTCATTTGTCATTAAGCAAGGTTAATTTTTGTTGTTAACCAATGATTTACGTAAAATCTGCAAATTCGCCGCAGCAGGGAATCCGTTACCGGAGGCGGGTCGCAATGACGTTTGATGAAGCAGTGCTGCGGTGCCTTTCCAAATACGCCGTCTTCGCCGGGCGGGCACGGCCCAGCGAGTTCTGGTGGTTCATGGCGCTTTTCGCCTCGGCCTTGGGGCTGACGGCACTGTCAGCGTCCCTGGCTCCGGGATTGTTGGCGATCCTGCTTGCGATCTGCCTGGCGCTGACCGTCCCGGCACTTGCGGTCACGGTGCGGCGCCTGCACGACATCGGGGTCGAAGGCTGGATGCTGGTGTTCCTGGTACCGGTCCTGGGTCAGATGCTGATGCTGGTCTGGCTGGCAAAACCCAGCGTGCCGCGTCTGAACCGCCACGGGCCGGAGCCGTCGAAGCGGCGCGAACGGATGCTGCTGTTCGCCCGGTGACCCGGGCGGAAGCCATCAGCGACGGCGCAGCCGGATAACCACATCGACCTTGCAGATCTCGGCACCCGCCGGTGCCTCGGGCAGGCGCTCGAAGGCGACCGAACCCTGCGGCGCATCGGTCAGGCGGCCCTCGTCCTCCCAATAGAAATGCGCGTGGTCCGACATGTTGGTGTCGAAATAGCTGCGCGTGCCGTCGACGGTGATCTCGGTCATCAGGCCGGCGCCGGTAAAGCTGCGCAGCGTGTTGTAGACCGTGGCCAGCGAGACGCTGTGCCCGGCCCGGCCCGCCGCGTCGAACAGGCTTTCCGCCGTCACGTGGCGGTTGCGCCCGTCACCGACCAGGAGCTGCGCCAGCGCGAGCCGCTGCCGGGTCGGCCGAAGCCGCCCACCCGCCAGCCAACTGCTGGCGCGCGTCACCGTCTCCGAACCGCAGGTCGGAATTGGGCCACGCTTTTCATTCTGATCCATGGTCTTGATACATACCCTATTTCGCCGCCGTCCCGCCAGTGCAATCCGCGCCGCGAACCGCGGATCGCCGCGACATGTTGGCGCCCTCCTGCTTGTCTGCCCGCTGACCGGGTGCTAGGGATCGAAACGGATAAGCGCGACAGGGGGGACGCCCTTTATGACAGACCGGCCGAACAGTTACGATTACGAGGCGCTGCTCGCCTGCGGCAGGGGCGAGCTTTTCGGTCCGGGCAACGCCCAGCTACCGGCACCCCCGATGCTGATGGTCGACCGGGTCACCTCGATCACCGAGGATGGCGGCCCCGACGGCAAGGGCCAGGTGGTGGCCGAGTTCGACGTGAAGCCGGACCTCTGGTTCTTCCAGTGCCATTTCATCGGTGACCCGGTGATGCCCGGCTGCCTGGGGCTGGACGCATTGTGGCAGCTGACCGGATTTTTCCTCGGCTGGCGCGGCATGCCGGGCCGCGGCCGGGCGCTGGGGGTCGGCGAGGTGAAGTTCTCGGACATGGTCACGCCCAGCGGCAAGCTGATCCGCTACACGGTCAACCTCAAGCGGGTGATCGACCGCAAGCTGAAGCTGGCCATCGCCGACGGCATCATGGAGCTGGACGGCAAGGAGATATATGTCACGAAGGACATGCGGGTCGGCCTGTTCACCTGAGCGTGCCCGCAACCGTCTGGCCAGAACCGGAATGGAGGTCTGAAATGCGCCGCGTCGTGGTAACCGGAATCGGGATCGTGTCGTCCATCGGTTCGGATGCTCAGGAAGTCACCGCCGCGCTGCGCGAGGGCCGGTCGGGCATCGTCTTCGCGCCGGAATATGCCGAGCTGGGCTTCAAGTGCCAGGTGCACGGCAAGCCCAGCGCCGACATCGAGGCCCATGTCGACAAGCGGGCGCGCCGTTTCATGGGCGACGGCGCGGCCTGGAACTACATTGCCATGACCCAGGCGATCGCCGATGCGGGACTGACCGAGGCCGAGGTCTCGCACGAGCGGACCGGGCTGGTCATGGGCTCGGGCGGGCCCTCGACCCATGCCCTGTTCGAAGCCAACAAATCCGTCATCGAAAAGGGCACCACGCGGCGCATCGGTCCCTTCGCGGTGCCGAAGGCGATGTCGTCCACCAACTCGGCGACCCTGGCGACGCCCTTCAAGATCAAGGGCATCAATTACTCGATCACCTCGGCCTGCTCGACCTCGGCCCATTGCATCGGCAACGGCGTCGAGCAGATCCAGTGGGGTAAGCAGGACATCGTCTTCGCCGGCGGCGGCGAGGAGCTGGACTGGACCCTGAGCTGCCTGTTCGACGCCATGGGCGCGATGAGCTCGAAATACAACGACACGCCGCAGAAGGCGTCCCGCGCCTACGACAAGGACCGCGACGGCTTCGTGATCGCCGGCGGCGCCGGCGTCGTGGTCCTGGAGGAGCTGGAGCGTGCCAAGGCCCGCGGCGCGCGCATCTATGCCGAGGTCACCGGCTACGGCGCCACCTCGGACGGCTTCGACATGGTGGCCCCGTCCGGCGAGGGTGCGGTGCGCTGCATGCGCCAGGCGATCTCGACCATCGGCGACCGCAAGGTCAGCTACATCAACACCCACGGCACCTCGACCCCGGTCGGCGACCAGAAGGAGGTCGCGGCGATCCGCGAGGTCTTCGGCGGGAACGCGCCGCATTTCAGCTCGACCAAGTCTCTGACCGGCCACTCGCTGGGGGCCACCGGCGTGCAGGAGGCGATCTACTGCATTCTGATGATGCAGGGCGACTTCATCGCCGCCAGCGCCAACATCGAGAACCTGGACCCGGAATTCGAGGGCGCTCCGGTTGTCACCGGCCTGATCGACAATGCCGGGATCGACACCGCCATCTCGAACAGCTTCGGCTTCGGCGGCACCAACTGCACCCTCGCACTGAGCCGCTACCATGGCTGAGGGAAGCGCAGCCGTGGGCGTGATGACGGGCAAGCGCGGCCTGATCATGGGGGTCGCCAACGACCATTCCATCGCCTGGGGCATCGCCCGGGCGCTCGCCGCACAGGGGGCCGAGATGGCCTTCACCTACCAGGGCGAATCCTTCGAGAGGCGGGTGCGCCCATTGGCCGAGAGCGTCGGCGCCAGGATCATCATGGATGCCGACGTCCAGAGCGAGGCCAGTCTGGACGCGGTCTTCGGTGCCATCGCCAGCGAGTGGGGCAGCATTGACTTCCTGGTCCACGCCATCGCCTATTCCGACAAGTCCGAGCTGACCGGCCGCTTTGCCGATACCAGCCGGCCCAACTTCCTGAACACGCTGGATATCTCGTGCTACTCCTTCGTCGATGTCACCCGCCGGGCGGCCGAGCTGATGCCCGACGGCGGCTCGGTGGTGACCCTGACCTATCTCGGCTCGCAGAGGGTCATGCCGCATTACAACGTCATGGGCGTCGCCAAGGCGGCGCTCGAGGCCAGCATGCGCTATCTCGCCAACGACCTCGGGCCGCAGGGCATCCGGGTCAACGCCATCAGCCCCGGCCCGATGCGCACCCTGGCGGGCTCGGCCATCGGCGGCGCGCGCAAGGTCTACAAGGAATGCGAGGACAACGCGCCGCTGCGCCGCAACGCGGCGCTCGAGCATGTGGGGGGAGCGGCGGTGTTCCTGCTGTCGGACCTCGGCGCCTCGACCACCGGCGACGTGCTCTTCGTCGACAGCGGCTACCACGCCATCGGGATGGCGCAGCCGGGGAACCTCTGAACGGCTGCGGCGGCCCGCCCACAGCCAATCCACGTCAGCGCCTGCCGGTATTGACGGCGTCGGCAGCGCCATGCCTAAGCTCGGGCGACAGCCCGGCCGCCCCGGCACCGCCAAGGAGACCGCAATGGATTTCGACGTCACCCATTATCCCCGCGACCTGCACGGCTATGGCCGCACGCCGCCCGATCCGCGCTGGCCCGGCGGCGCGCGGATCGCGCTGCAGGTCGTGATCAATTACGAGGAGGGCGGCGAGAACTGCATCCTTCATGGCGACGCCGCCTCCGAGGCGTTCCTCAGCGAGATCGTCGGCGCCGCCGCCTGGCCAGGCATGCGGCACATGAACATGGAATCGATCTACGAATACGGGAGCCGCGCCGGGTTCTGGCGGCTGTGGCGGATGTTCACGGGGCGCGACATCCCGGTCACCGTCTACGGTGTCGCCACCGCTCTGGCGCGCAGCCCCGAGGCCGTCGCCGCCATGAAGGAGGCCGACTGGGAGATCGCCAGCCACGGGCTCAAATGGATCGAATACAAGGATTTCTCCCGCGCCGAGGAGAAGGCCCACCTGGACCGGGCCATCGCCCTGCACACGCAGGTCACCGGCAGCCGGCCGCTCGGCTGGTACACCGGGCGCTGCTCCGAGAACACGCTGGACCTGGTGATGGAGGAGGGTGGCTTCACCTATTGCTCGGACGCCTATGCAGATGACCTGCCTTACTGGGTCGAGGGCCCGAAGGGTCCGTTCCTCATCGTGCCCTACACGCTCGACACCAACGACATGCGCTTCGCCACGCCGCAGGGCTTCAATTCGGGCGACCAGTTCTATGCCTATCTGAAGGACAGCTTCGACTACCTCCTCGCCGAGGGCGAGGCGGGCAGCCCGAAGATGCTGTCGATCGGGCTGCATTGCCGGCTGGCAGGCCGCCCCGGCCGGGCGGCGGCGCTGGCGCGGTTCCTGGACTACGCCCAGTCGAAACCCGGGGTCTGGTTCGCCCGGCGGATCGACATCGCCCGGCACTGGCAGGCCCAGCACGCCCCCGCAGGAGCGGCAAATGACTGAGCGCAGCTACTTCGTCCCCCAGGGCGGACTTCCGGGCCAGGACCAGCTGATGACCGGCCGGGCGGTCTTCACCGAGGCCTATGCGGTGATCCCCAGGGGCGTGATGCGCGACATCGTCACCAGCCAGCTGCCGCATTGGCAGGGCACCCGGGCCTGGATCCTCGCCCGGCCGATGACCGGCTTCGCCGAGACCTTCTCGCAATACATCATGGAGGTGGCGCCCGGCGGCGGCAGCGACCGGCCCGAGCCCGACCCGCAGGCCGAGGGTGTTTTGTTCGTCGTCGAGGGCGCGCTGACCCTCACGCTGGCCGGCCAGTCGCACGAAATGACCGCCGGCGGCTATGCCTATATCCCGCCGGGCACCGACTGGTCCGCTCGCAATCCCGGCCCGCAGCCGGTGCGCTTCCACTGGATCCGCAAGGCCTACGAGGCGGTCGAGGGGCTGGACGCGCCCGATCCCGTGGTGCGCAACGAGGCCGAGATCGCGCCCGACCCGATGCCAGGCACCGAGGGCCGCTGGGCCACCACACGCTTCGTCGACCACTCCGATCCGCGCCACGACATGCACGTCACCATCGTCACCTTCCAGCCCGGCGGCGTGATCCCCTTCGAGGAGACCCATGTGATGGAGCACGGGCTCTACGTGCTCGAGGGCAAGGCGGTCTACAAGCTCAACCGCGACTGGGTCGAGGTCGAGGCCGGCGACTTCATGTGGCTGCGCGCCTTCTGCCCGCAGGCCTGCTACGCGGGCGGCCCGGGGCCGTTCCGCTACCTGCTCTACAAGGACGTGAACCGCCATCCGAGGCTGCGGGGTCCGGGAGGGTTCGGGCGATGACCCTGGCCGTCGAGCCGTTGACGGCGCAAGCCTTCGCCCCCTTCGGGCAGGTCATCGAGGCCGACCACGCGCGCAGTCACCTGATCAACCAGGGCCGCACCCGGCGCTACGACGCGCTGACCATGGCCGAGATCGACGCGGCGGGTTCCGTGGCGCTGTCGATCTTCCGCGGCACCCCGTGGCCTGCCCCGATCCGCATCGCCATGCTCGAGCGCCATCCGCTTGGCAGCCAGGCCTTCGTGCCGATGGAGCGCCACCCCTGGCTGGTCGTCGTGGCCGAACGCCCGGCGCCCGAAGCCTGCCGCGCCTTCCTCGCCCGCGGCGACCAGGGCATCCAGATCGCCCGCGGCGTCTGGCACCACCCGTTGCTCGCCTTGCAGCCGGCGCATGATTTCCTGGTGGTGGACCGCAAGGGACCCGGCGAGAACCTGGAAGAGCATCATTTCGCCGCGGGCACCGAGGTTCTGCTCGCCCCCATCTGAATCCGCTCGCCGCCGCCACGGCAGATTTCCACTACGCGGGATATCAAACCAAACTTATTCCGCAGCGCGGTTTGCCGAATCCACCGCTTCTGCCCCACATCAACGGGAAGCCTAGCGTCGCGGACAGCGGGAGCTTCCTCATGAGCAAATCCTACGAAATCCTGATCCTCGGGGCCTCCTATGGCTCGCTCCTGGCGACCAAGATGATCCTGGCCGGGCACAATGTGACGCTGGTGTGCCTGCCCGCCGAGGCTGATCTGATCAACCGCGATGGCGCCATCATCCGCATGCCGGTCCGCGGCCGCGACGGGCTGGTCGAGATCCGCTCGGCGGATGCGCCCGGCAAGCTCCGCGCCTGCGGCACGGACCAGGCCGATCCCTCGGCCTACGACCTTGTCGGCCTGGCGATGCAGGAGCCGCAGTACCGCTCGCCCGGCGTGCGCGAGCTGATGGTCCGGGTCGCGGCCTCGGGCGTGCCGGCCATGTCGATCATGAACATGCCGCCGCTGACCTATCTGAAGCGGCTGCCGGGGGTGGATGCCGGTCTGATCCGCCATTGCTACGCGGACCCGACCGTCTGGGACACCTTCGACCCGTCGCTGATGACGCTCGCCAGCCCCGACCCGCAGGCCTTCCGGCCGCCGGACCAGCCGGTCAACGTGCTCCAGGTCAGCCTGCCGACCAACTTCAAGGTCGCGCGCTTCGACTCGGAGGCCCACACCGCCATGCTGCGCGAGATCGAAGCCGGGATCGAGGCGATCAGCTTCGCCACCCCTGAGGGCCCGGTCGCACTGCCGGTGAAATTGAGGGTGCATGACTCGGTCTTCGTGCCGCTGGCAAAGTGGGCGATGCTGCTGACCGGCAACTACCGCTGCGTGACGCCGGGCGAGGCCCGGGCGATTCGCGATGCGGTGCATTCCGACCTGGCCGCCTCGGCTGCGGTCTATGACTGGGTCAAGTCGGTCTGCGTGGCGCTGGGCGCCGACCCCGCCGACCTGGTGCCCTTCGAGAAATACGCCAAGGCGGCCGAGGGGCTGGCCAAGCCGTCCTCAGCCGCCCGGGCGCTCTATGCCGGGGCACCGAACATCGAGCGGGTCGACCTGCTGGTCCAGGCGCTGGCGCGCCAGAAAGGCATGTCGAACCCGACCGTCGACCAGACCGTGGCGCTGGTGGATTCAAAGCTCGAGGCGAACCGCAAGGCGGCGTGAGCGGCGCGGCGCCGGCGGGCCGTAGCCGGGCCAGACGCCCCGAGGGGCGCCCGGTCCGTTGACGTATCCCGGATCGGCTGGGGTCATGCGGCCATGCTTGCGCCCCGCTTAAACTGCTGCCATCCTCGGCCCCAACGCGCGGCAGCGGCAGGAGTACGGATGCGCAAGTTCATGATCGTGGTCGACGAGACCCCGGAATGCCTGAACGCCATGCGTTTCGCCGCCCGGCGGGCGCAATCCACCGGCGGCGGCGTGCTGATGCTCTATGTGATCGAGCCCGACGACTTCCAGCACTGGATGGGCGTCGCCGAGGTCATGCGGGCGGAAGCCCGCGAGAAAGCCGAGGACCGGCTGATGCAGCTCGCCGACGAGATGCGCTCGCTGTCCGGGGTCACGCCGGAGTTCTCGATTCGCGAGGGCAAGAGACCGGACGAGGTGCTGGCGGCCATCGAGGAGGACCACGACGTCGGCGTCCTGGTGCTGGGCGCAGGCGAGGGCGAGGGCCCGGGTCCGCTGGTCAGCTATCTGGTCACAAAGCTCGGCCACCGCCTGCCGGTGCCGGTCACCATCGTCCCCGGCGGCATGAGCCTGGCGCGCATCGACGAGGTCTGCTGAGGGGGCGGAAATCGCACGCCCGAACTGGCCGCGTGTCTGCGATACAGGGCGAAAAGGGCGTCCTGTCGCCGATCTACGAGCGTCCGGATCTGACCCCATGCGAACGTTCGACATTGCTTGGTCGGGAAGTGCTCGCGATCCGTTCTCGATCGCATATCAGTTGCGCGAAGCTAGAGCGTGTCGCCTCTGACCGGAGCCACCCGCCTGAAACCGTCATCCTCCGCGAAGGCCGAGGATCTCGTGCCGCCCGGGAGATTCCCGCTTTCGCGGGAATGACGGTGGCTGATGCGCCGGCGCAGATTGAAGTCGACAGGCTCTAGGACCGCTCACTCGTACTTTGCGCGAATTGCCTGGGCGCGGGCTTCCATCTCCGCCGCCTTGTCGGGCTGTCCGGTCGCGCGAAGCAGGATAGCGTAGCGGTCCAAGGTAATCGCCACCTCCGGATGCTCCTGCCCGAAGGTCAGTTCATCGATTGCCAGCGCGCGACGGAAGAGCGGCTCGGCTTCGGCGTATTTTTCTTGGGCTTCGTAGAGCCCCGCCAGGTTGTGAAGGGCTGTCGCCACATCATGATGGTCGGGTCCGAGGGCCTTATCCAAGAGCTCTAGCGAGCGCCGGTAGAGCGGCTCGGCTTCAGCGTGATCGCCTTCGGCGTTGTAGAGCTTCGCCAAGTTACCCAGGCTCTTCGCCACACGCGGATGCTCGGGGCCGAGGGTGTTTTCCAAGATCGACAGGGAGCGCCCGAAAAGTGGTTTGGCCGCGGCGCAGCTGCCTCGGTCGTAGTAGAGGTCCGCCAAGTTGTTGAGACTTTCCGCCACATCCGGATGTTCGGGCCCGAGGGCCTTTTCGCGGATCACCAGCGAGCGTTGATAGAGCGGCTCGGCCTCGGCGTAGTTACCCTGAATTTGGTGGAACGACCCAAGGTTGTTGAGGCTGTTTGCCACATCCGGATGCTCGGGTCCGAGGGCCTGTTCGCGAATCTCCAGCGAGCGCTGGAGGAGCGGCCCGGCCTCGGCGTAGTTACCCTGGATTTGGTGGAGCGCCCCAAGGTTGTTGAGGGTTGTCGCCACGTTGGGGTGCATTGGTCCGAGTGTCGATTCGCGGATTTCGAGCGAGCGCCGGTAGAGCGGCTCGGCCTCGGCGTAGTTACCCTGAGCTTGGTAAAGCACCGCCAGGCCGTTGAGGCTTTCCGCGACACTCGGATGCTCTGATCCAAAGGCCTTTTCAAAGATCGCCAGCGAGCGCTGGAGGAGCGGCTCGGCCTCGGCAAAGTTGCTTTGAGCATTGTAGAGCCACGCCAGTCTGAAAAGGACCGCTGCAACACTCGGATGCTCTGATCCAAAGGCCCTTTCAGAGATCGCCAGCGCGCGCCGGAAGAGCGGCTCGGCCTCGGCATAGTTGCCTTGCTGCACCTTCAATGCAGCCAAGTTGGTGATGAGAGTGGCAGTGGCTGGATGATCGGCGCCTAGCTCTTTCTCTGCCAATCTCACTGCCTCGCTGGCGAATGGCAGCGCCTCCGAGAATTGGCCTTGCTGGTAATATTCGGCGGACTGCTTTGCTGCCTTTTTGAGAGCAGCCGATTGCCCGTTTGCCATGTCAGAGCCATAGGCCAAACAAGACAATATGGCGATCATGCCGAAAAATACTCGCGGAAGCTGCATGGATTTCGGCCTTGCACTGGCTCGCCACGATGGCGAGCGGCAGCAAGAGCCTATCACATTTCGACGAGGGGCGCGAAACTGCCGCGCGGTGACGCATCCAGGTCAGGTTGGGTAATCGTCAGTTATGACACGAAGCGGACGCCGGTGAAGTGCGCCCGAGTGTCGGCAAAGGACGGTGGGCTCAACCGATCACCGCAACACATCGTGCGAACGTCTCAGCTGGCGTCGGGTATTGCAAGGTCCTGCGCGCCACAGTCCAGAATCCGTCCCGCCTTCACTCGCCGCCGTCCCCCAGATGCGGCTCGACCAGCGCGCGGGTCTCGCGGCTCGGGACCACCGGCACGATCTCGAAGCTTGTGCCGGTGCCGCGCCAGCCCAGCACCCATTGCTGCAGCAGCCGTGCGTCGGCGCACTCCATCAACTGGAAGCAGCGGCCGAGATTCGCCTCGATCCAGCTGTCCACAAAGGTCAGCCCCTCGGGAAGCTGGCGGCCCTTCTCGGCCATGCGCCTATACACCGGAACCATGTCGCCGCCCTCGAAACGCTCGATGACCATGAACAGCATCTGGGTCTCCTCTCCCGCATGATTCGTTGTCCACCTGACGGCAAGTCTAGATTGATTGTTGATTTTTGGCCGCCACCGGACCATCTGTTGATCAAGCCAACCGGAGGCATCCATGTTCATCCAGACCGAAGCGACGCCGAATCCGGCGACCTTGAAGTTCCTGCCGGGGCAGCCGGTGATGCGGACAGGCTCGGTGGACTTCCCCAGCCGCGACGGGTCCGAGACCTCGCCGCTGGCACGCCGCATCTTCGAAGTCGAGGGGGTGACGGCGGTGTTCCTGGGCACCGATTTCGTGACCGTGACCAAGACGGACGTGGACTGGGCCCATATCAAGCCCGCGATCCTGGGCGCAATCATGGAGCATTTCGCCTCCGGAGCACCCGCTGTCGAGGGCGACAGCCACGCGGTCGAGCACGCCTCGCATGACGGCCCGGACGGCGAGATCGTGGGCCAGATCAAAGAGTTGCTCGACACCCGCGTGCGCCCGGCAGTGGCCCAGGACGGCGGCGACATCACCTTCCACGGCTACGACAAGGGCGTGGTCTACCTGCACATGCAGGGCGCCTGCGCAGGCTGCCCGTCCTCGACGCTGACGCTGAAGCACGGCATCGAGAACCTGCTGCGCCACTATATCCCGGAAGTGATCGAGGTCCGGCCCGTCTCGGTCTGACACGGCCCGCATGATCCTGGCAATCGACACCTCGGCGGCGCAATGCGCCGTCGCGCTGGCCGGTGCCGGCGAGCCGGTCGCCGAGCGCCTGGCCATGGAGCGCGGCCATGCCGAGCACCTGTTCCCGATGATCGAATCGGTCCTGGCCACTGCCGGGTGCCATTACGACGACCTGTCGCGCATCGCCGTCTGCACCGGGCCGGGTTCGTTCACCGGGGTCCGGATCGGCGTTGCGGCGGCCCGCGGGCTGGCACTGGGCCGCGGCATCCCGGTGATCGGCATCAGCCGTTTCGAGGTGCTGGCGGCCGAGACCGGCTGGCCGGTGGCGATCTGCCTCGCGGGGCGCGGCGGCGCGGTCTACCTGCAGGTTTTCGGCGCCGACGGCACGGCCCTTGCGCCGCCGCGAATGGTCGAGGGCCGGGCGCTGGCCGAAGCCGTTCCGCCCGGCTGCGACCGCGCTGCGGGGGATGCCGCCCACCTGTTGACCGGCGCGGCCGCGCTGCTGCCGCAAGGGCTGCCGGACCCGGCGGTCCTCGCCCGGCTGGCGGCGGATCGCGCCCCCGGCCCGCTGCCCGCGCCCCTGTATCTGCGCGGCGCCGATGCCGAGCTGCCGCGCGAGGGTCCGCCGGCGCTGCTGGACTGAGCCGATGATCATCGGCGAGCACGATCACCCGGTGGCCGACCTGCACCTCGCCCTGGCGTTGGCAACGCTCCACGCCGAAGCCTTCGCCGGCACCGGCCGCGCGTGGAGCGGTCCGGAAATCCTGTCACTGCTGAACGAGGCCGCCGTTGGGATGCGGCTGGCGCACCGCGCGCACGCCCCCGACGGCACCCTCGCACCGGCGGGTTTTGCGCTATACCGCTGCGCCGCCGACGAAGCGGAGATCCTGACCATCGCCGTCGCCCTGGCCGACCGCCGCGCCGGGCTGGGTGCGGGATTGCTCTCCGCCTGCGAGGCGGGCGCGCGGCAAGCGGGCGCCGCCCGGATGTTCCTCGAGGTTGCCGAGGACAACACGGCGGCCCGGGCGCTCTATGCGCGCGCCGGGTACCGCGAATGCGGGCGCCGCCATGGCTATTACCGGCACCTCGGCGGCGAACCCGTGGACGCGCTGGTGCTGGAGAAGCGGCTCTGATGCGCCGCCGAACCGCTTGCCGTTGCCGAGGCTTGAGAGTAACACTCGCCCGCATGACATATCCGGGATGCATGGTGATCGATCTGGCCGACCGCGCCCGCCTGCCGTGGCGGTTCCACGGGCGCGCCGCCCGTGCGGTCCTGCCGGGCTGATCGGCCCGCCTGCCGCGCCGCGGCGCCCAGCCCCGATGACGCATTCCTTCCAGGAGAAAAGCACAATGACCGCGCCCAAAACCCTGTACGACAAGATCTGGGACGCCCATGTCGTCGACGAATCCGAGGACGGCACCTGCCTGCTGTATATCGACCGCCACCTGGTCCACGAGGTGACCAGTCCGCAGGCCTTCGAGGGGCTGCGCATGGCCGGGCGCAAGGTGCGCCACCCGGAGGCGACACTGGCCGTGCCGGACCACAACGTCGCCACCTCGCTGGACCGCAACGAGGGCATCAAGGACGAGGACAGCCGCATACAGGTCGAGACCCTGCGCAAGAACGCGCATGACTTCGGGGTCGAGCTGTTCGACGTCGACGACGTGCGTCAGGGCATCGTCCACATCGTCGGCCCCGAGCAGGGGCTGACCCAGCCCGGCATGACCATCGTCTGCGGCGACAGCCACACCGCCACCCACGGCGCCTTCGGCGCGCTGGCGCACGGCATCGGCACCTCCGAGGTCGAGCATGTGCTGGCGACCCAGACTCTGATCCAGAAGAAATCGAAGAACATGAAGGTCGAGATCACCGGCAATCTGGCGCCGGGCGTCTCGGCGAAGGACATCACCCTGTCGGTCATCGGCCACACCGGGACGGCCGGCGGCACCGGCCATGTGATCGAATATTGCGGCGAGGCGATCCGCGGGCTGTCGATGGAAGGCCGCATGACCGTCTGCAACATGGCGATCGAGGGCGGCGCGCGCGCCGGGCTGGTGGCGCCCGACGAGAAGACCTTCGCCTATCTGAAGGGCCGCCCGAAGGCCCCGAAGGGCGGCGCCTGGGAACTGGCGATGGCCAACTGGAAGACGCTGTTCTCCGACGACGGCGCCCGGTTCGACAAGGTGGTGACGCTGCGCGGCGAGGACATCGCCCCGGTGGTGACCTGGGGCACCAGCCCCGAGGACGTGCTGCCGATCACCGCCGCGGTGCCGGACCCGGCGGACTTCGCCGATGCCGGCAAGGCGGCGGCGGCGAAGCGCTCGCTGGACTACATGGGGCTGAAGCCGGGCACGCCGCTGAGCCAGATCGAGGTCGACACGGTGTTCATCGGCTCCTGCACCAATGGCCGCATCGAGGATCTGCGCGAAGTGGCGAAGATCGTCGAGGGCAAGAGGATCAAGGAGGGCCTGCGCGCCATGATCGTGCCGGGCTCCGGCCTCGTGCGCGCCCAGGCCGAGGCCGAGGGCATCGCCGACATCCTGGTCGCCGCCGGCTTCGACTGGCGGCTGGCGGGCTGCTCGATGTGCCTGGGCATGAACCCGGACCAGCTGGTGGCGGGCGAGCGCTGCGCCTCGACCTCGAACCGCAACTTCATGGGCCGCCAGGGCCCGGGCGGCCGCACCCACCTGGTCAGCCCCGCCATGGCCGCGGCCGCAGCCCTGACCGGGCGGCTGACGGATGTACGGGAGATGCTCTGACCGAATTGACAGGTCGCCAAACGGCGCAGGCCATCCAGCACCGAGATGTCCCGGGCTTGACCCGGGACCTCGAACTCACCAAG
>DATHZU010000125.1:0-2546 GCA_035458445.1 Thermohalobaculum sp.
CCGGGTTGCCGATATTGACGCGCTTGCCCTTGAGGTCGGTGACGTTCGAGACCCCGGCATCAGCCCGGGCGATGATGGTCACCGGCTCCGGATGCACCGAGAATACCGCGCGCAGGTCCTCGAACTTGCCCTGATCCTCGAATTTCGAGGTGCCGTGATAGGCGTGGTACTGCCAGTCCGACTGGGCCACGCCGAATTCCAGCTCGCCGGAGCGGATGGTGTTGATGTTGTAGATCGAGCCACCTGTGGACTCGGCCGAGCAACGGATGCCGTGCTCCTTGCGGTCCTTATTCACCAGCCGGCAGATCGCGCCGCCCGTCGGGTAATAGACGCCGGTCACGCCGCCGGTGCCGATCGAGACGAACTGCTGCTGTGCGACGGCCGAGGTGGCAGTGAGCGCAATAGCCGCGAGTCCGCCCGCGACGAGAATTTTGACTGACATGATGCATATCTCCCTGTCTGTTATCGTTACGAGCCGTAACGGCATTCGGGCGCATGCGGGGAAAACCCCGGCGGCACCCTGGCTCGGCAGGCATCATTGCGGGTCTGCACGATGGATGCAAGTGCGGCCGGCCATCGGTGTCGCGCTCGGTATTCGGGTCCGACCGCGGCTGGGCGACGGCCGCACCGTGATCCTGCCTGGCAGCAAGAATTTTTCTCGGCGTAACATCTGCCATGATATAGGGGGCCGTCATCATGGCACGGAGAGTTGAATGTTCGACGAAATGATTCGCGATGACGGCGTGATCCGTGCCCCGTATCATCGCGTTTCCGAGTGGATCGAGCAGTCCGGACCCGATCTGCTGCGCCAGCGCAGCGCCGAGGCCGAGGCGATCTTCCGGCGCATCGGCATCACCTTTGCGGTCTATGGCGAGGGCGGCGATCCGGAGCGGCTGATCCCCTTCGACCTGATCCCGCGGGTCTTCGCCGCCAGCGAATGGCGCCGCCTGTCGCGCGGAATCGAGCAGCGCGCAAAGGCGTTGAACGCCTTCCTCTACGATATCTACCACCGGGGCGAGATCATGCGCGCGGGCGTCGTCCCGACCGACCTCGTCTACCGCAACGCCGCGTTCCAGCCGGGGATGATCGGGGTCGAGCCGCCGGGTCGGGTCTACAGCCACATCGTCGGCATCGATATCGTGCGCACCGGCGAGGACAGCTTCCAGGTCCTCGAAGACAACTGCCGTACGCCCTCGGGCGTCTCGTACATGCTCGAGAACCGCGAGATCATGATGCGGATGTTCCCGGAGCTTTTCTCCGGCGGCGCGGTGCTCCCGGTGGACGACTACGCCGATCACCTGGAAAAGACGCTCGAGGAGGTTGCGCCCCCCGCCTGCAAGGGGCAGCCCAACGTGGTGCTGCTGACGCCCGGGTCCTTCAACTCGGCCTATTACGAGCATTCCTTCCTGGCCGACCTGATGGGCATCGAGCTGGTCGAGCCCAACGACCTCTTCGTCGACGAGGGCCTGGTCTGGATGCGCACCACCCGCGGCCCGAAGCGCGTCGATGTCATCTACCGGCGGATCGACGATGACTACATCGACCCGCTGGCCTTCCGGGCGGACAGCATGCTGGGCGTTCCGGGCCTCTTCAACGTCTACCGCGCGGGAGGGGTAACCCTGTGCTCGGCCCCCGGTGCGGGGGTCGCCGACGACAAGTCGGTCTATGTCTACGTGCCCGAGATCATCCGCTTCTACCTGGGCGAGACGCCGATCCTCGAGAACGTGCCCACCTTCCAGTGCGGCAAGCCCGACGAATGCGCCCATGTCCTGGACAACATCGAGGAACTGGTGGTCAAGGAGGTCCACGGCTCGGGCGGCTACGGCATGCTGGTCGGACCCAGCGCCACGGCCGAGGAGCGCAAGACCTACGCCAAGCGCATCCGCGCGAACCCGGCCGAGTTCATCGCCCAGCCGACGCTGGACCTCTCGACGGTTCCCACCCTGGGCCCGCGCGGGATGGGCGCGCGGCATGTGGATTTCCGTCCCTATTGCCTGGTCGGCAAGCAGATCCGCCTCGTTCCGGGGGGCCTGACCCGTGTGGCGCTGCGCGAGGGCTCGCTGGTGGTGAACTCCAGCCAGGGCGGCGGCGTCAAGGACACCTGGGTCTTGGGGGACTGACGCGATGCTCAGCAGAAGCGCCGAAAACCTGTACTGGATGGCCCGCTACATCGAACGCGCCGGGGCCACCGCGCGACTGATCGAGATGGGCCGGTGCATGGCGATGTTGCCGCGCTCCTACAGCCAGGAAGAATGGCGCTCGGTCGCCATGGCGGCAGGGGCATCGGACCTGTTCAGGGACGAGCCGGTGATCGACGAGGCCGCCATCGTGCGGCTGCTGATGCTGGACAAGGACAACCCATCATCCATCCGCGCCTGCCTGGAACGTGCCCGGGCCTGCGGGCGCGCCGAGCGCACCGCGCTGACCCGCGATCTCTGGGAGGCGCTGAACGAGGGCTGGCGCACCCTGGAGAGCACCGACGCGGTCGCCGCGCAACGCGACCTCGCGGGGCTGCTGGACTGGGTCAAGCAGCGCGCCACCCTGTT
>DATHZU010000126.1:0-6284 GCA_035458445.1 Thermohalobaculum sp.
AGCACCACGCCGGTCCCGACCGCGACGAAGAGCGGCAGGAACACGTTGTAGCGCGGCTCGGCCTCCTCGGTCTTGGTCAGGTAGAGCGCGCCGAGCGCCAGCACGGTCGAGACCCCGGCGCCGACCGCGGCCTCGGTCATCGCCACGTCGACCGCGTCCAGCACCATCATCACGCTGGCCATCAGGAAGCTGTAGGCACCGGCCAGCACCACGACGGCGAACAGGTTGCGCACCCGGATGATGCCGATGGTCACCATCGCCAATAGGGTCAGCAGGACCATGTTGATCAGAAGTTCCACGGCTCAGACCCCCCCGCCCGAGCCGGGCGCGCGGGCGTCGCGGTTGGCCTCGTCCTCGTCGAGCGGGCCATCCGGCCCCATGGGCACTTCGGCAGGCGCCTCCTCGATGGTCTCCGAGGTCAGCGGCGCGATCAGCCGGGCTCCGAGCTCGGGGAAAAGGCTGACCGGGTCTGTCTCGACGAGCTGGCCTTCGGCGTCGGCCAGCAGCGGTTTCTCGCCGTCATGCAGCGCCGCGCGGGCCAGCGCGTGCGTGGCGACCGAGCCGGTCCACATCATGACCACCATGATGATCACCAGCTTGACCGTCACCAGGCTCAGCCCCGCCTGCAGCGCCATGCCGAGGACCATCAGCCCGACGCCGAGCGTCTCGCTGACCGAGACCGCATGCATCCGGGTGAAGATGTCGGGCATCCGGTTCAACCCGATGGCGCCGACCACATAGAAGAAGCCGCCGCCCACCAGCGCCGCCCAGCTGAGGATGTCGATCACTTGGTCCATCAGCCGTGGTCCCCGTCGCGGTCAGGGTCCTGCGCGTGACCGAGCGCCCCGTAGCGGAAGAACTTCAGCACGGCGAGCGTCCCGATCATGTTCAGCAACACATAGGTGATGCCGATATCCAGGAACTCGGGCCGCTCGGTCATGAACCCGAACAGCGCCAGCAGCATGATCGCCGAGGTGCCGATGTTGTTCGCGGCCAGCAGCCGGTCGAAGGCCGTCGGCCCGGCCAGCGCCCGGGCCACCGCCAGCGCCAGCGCGGCCAGCACGGCGATGATCGCGACCGCGAACATCATGTCCCGGACTCCGCTTTCGCGGCCCCGTCCATCCAGGCGACTCGCCGGTTCATCTCGTCATCGGCGAAGCCCTCGGCGTTCTCGCGAGTGATGGCGTGGACCCAGATCGCCTTGCCGCGCTCGGAGACCTCGACCGAGATCGTGCCCGGCGTCAGGGTGATCGAGTTGGCATAGGTCGTCAGCCCCACCGCCGAATCCTGCAGCGTGTCGACCTTCACCATGGTCGGCGAGATCGGCAGTTTCGGGTCCAGGATCAGCTTGGTGACGTTCAGCGCCGACAGCACGATCTGCCAGGCGAGCCACGGCCAGTAGATCAGGGCGCGCGGCAGCTTCTCGATCGGGAAGCCCTCGGCGTCGGTGATGCCCTTGAACAGGCAGAAGGCGACCACAGCCACCGAGAGGACCGCACCGGAGGCCACCAGCCAGGTGTCGTAGTGACCCGACAGCAGCAGCCAGTAGGCAAACAGAGTCACCGATATCAGCACCAGCCGCATCGTTTCTGTCCCGTCCTCCCCTCGGCGGTCTTCGGAACCGTCGGTGCGGTTCGCGCCGTTTCTGGTGTCAGTTGCATCTATTTCGCCGCTCGCCCGTTAGCAAGGCTAAACCGGATTCGGAAGCCTGGAATCTGATATGCCAGACACCTCTTCCGCTCCACGGAAGACCGATGCGCGGCATTCGGAAGGACCAATTGCCAGCGGGTGGCGCCGCGCTATGCTCGCGGCATGACCGATACGCCCGACGGATTGCTGGACCGGATTGCCGCCTGCCGCCTTTGCGCCGGGCGCTTTGCCACCACCGCCACGGCGCACGAGCCGCGCCCGGTGCTGCGCGTCTCGCCGACCGCACGGATCCTGATCGCGGGTCAGGCGCCGGGCGCCAGGGTCCATGCCAGCGGGCTCCCCTTCGACGACCCCTCCGGCGACCGGCTGCGCGAATGGATGGGGATCGGGCGCGAGGTCTTCTACGACCGCGCCCGGGTCGCGGTGGTGCCGATGGCCTTCTGCTTTCCCGGCTACGATGCCCGGGGCTCGGACCTGCCGCCGCCGCCGGTCTGCGCCGGGACCTGGCGCGCGGAAGTTCTGCAGACCCTGCCGCAGGTCGCGCTGACCCTGCTGGTCGGCCAGTATGCCCAGCGCTGGCACCTAGGCAAACGGCGCGGCGCGAGCGTCACGGAAACCGTCCGCAATTGGCGCGACCATGGGCCTGCACTGCTGCCGCTGCCGCATCCGAGCTGGCGCAACACCGCCTGGCTGAAGAAGAACCCGTGGTTCGGCGACGAGGTGCTGCCCTGGCTGCGGGCGGAAGTTGCGCGGTTGGTCCGGTGACCCGGCCCTGGCTGGCGCTCGTTGCCGCGATGGCACTGGCGGGCTGCGCCGTCGGCGGCCCGCTGACCGCACCCGTCGAGCCGGTGCCGCAGCCGCATCTGGCGGCCGACGACGGCGCGCCCCTGGCAGTCTCAGAATGGCAGGTCGCCGCCCCCCGGGCGGTGGTTCTGGGGGTCCACGGCTTCGGCGACTATGGCCCCAGCACCTTCTCGCCTGCCGCCGAGTTCTGGGCCGGGCAGGGCATCGCGACCTATGCCTACGACCAGCGCGGCTTCGGCCGGAACCCGTCCTTCAAGCGCTGGCCGGGCGCGCAGGCGCTGGTTGGCGACCTGCGCGCCGCGGCGCGGCACCTCCGCGCCAGGCATCCCTGCGTGCCGCTGGTGGTGGCCGGACACTCGATGGGTGGCGGCGTGGCGCTGGCTGCGGCCGGGCAGGGGCTTCAGGCCGACGCGCTGGTCCTCGCGGCGCCGGCGATCTGGGGCGTGGCAGAGATGAACCCGCTCCACCGGCTCGTCGCCTGGGCTGCCGCGACCGTGGTGCCCGAGCGCCGCTTCACCGGCGAGGGCATCGTCCGCATCCAGGCCAGCGACAACATCGACCTGCTGCGCGCCCTGGCCCGCGACCCGCATTACCTCCGCCCGCCCAGCGCCCGCGAGATCATGGGGCTGGTGCGGGTGGCCGATCTCGCCGAGGCCGCCGCCGCGCGGGTCTCGCTGCCGGCGCTGTTGCTGCTGGGCGACAAGGACCAGATCGTTCCCAACAAGACCGCGCGCAGGGTCTTCGACCGGCTGGCCGGCCCCCGCCGGGTGATCGAGTACCCCGAGGGCTGGCACCTGCTGTTCCGCGACCTGCAGGCAGAGCGGGTGTGGCGGGACGTGGCCAACTGGGTGCTGGCCGCCCCGGCGCCAGCTTGTGCGGAACCGGCGGGATAGGCTAGTTGGGGCGCGGCGCAAGGAGGGTGGCGATGACCGAGGAATCCCGGCTGGATCGCTTGTGGCGCGCGGTGGCCGAGACCGACGCCGATCAGGACTGGATGCGCTTTTACGAGGGTTTCGCCGCCGCCCGGCTGTTCGTGCCGCTGGAGGGCGAGGCGGGCGAGACGGCGCGGCCGAAGACGGTGACCCTGGCGACCGGCGCCGTGGCGCTGGCCTTCGACAGCGAGGCGCGGTTCTCGGCCTTCATCGACGGGCCGACCGATTTCGCGGCCCTGACCGGCGCCGAACTGGCCCGCGCGCTGGCGCCGCTGGGCGTTCAGGTGGCGCTGAACCCCGGCGTCTCGCCCTGCGAGACGGTGCTCGATGCGGGCGCGCTGGGCTGGATCGCCAAGGCCGCCGGTGCCGAGGTGGCGGTCGAGGAAACCCGGTTGCGCCTCGCCCCGCCCGCTGCGCCCGACCCGGCTCTGCTCGAGGCGCTGGCCACCCGCATCGCCGATATGGGGGACAGCGTGGCCGAGGCCTGGCTGGCGGCGCCGGAGGGGCAGGACGGCGATCTCTGCGTGCTGCGCCTCTCGGCCGCGGCTGCGGCGCTGACCGGCGAGATCGCGGGCGAGATCACCCGCATCGGGCAATTGCGCTCGGACCGTGCCTTCGCGGTCGCCGTCGCCGACGGCGAGACCCGGCTCCTGGCCGAGGCGCGCCGTGTCGGGATCGGGCTGGCCGGTCATCCGCAGGCTGATGAGTGACGCGGCGCTTATTGCGGCGAATTCCGGCCTCGGCTAGCGTCCGGATGCGATAACGAGGGGATTGCAGCCATGGCTCACGACTGGTCGCAGCAGGTGTTCGACGCCATGAAGGCGCGCGGGATCGGCACGGTCTCGACGGTCCCGGATGGCGGGCTGACGCGGCTGCTGAAGCTCTGCGAGGCGGACCCGGACACCCGGATCGTGACGCTGTCGACCGAGGAGGAAGGCATCGCCGTCACCACCGGCCTGTGGCTGGGCGGGAGCCGCGGGATGCTGGCGATGCAGTCCTCGGGCGTCGGCAATGTCGTGAACGCCATCGGCTACGCGGTGACGCTGCGCGCGCCCTGCCTGATGCTGATCACCATGCGCGGGCAATGGGGCGAGTTCAATCCGTGGCAGGTTCCCATGGGGCAGGCGACGCGGACGGTGCTCGAGGCGATGGGCACCAAGTGCTTCCCGGTGGACAAGGCGGACGAGGTCGCCGAGACCTTCGGCGCGGCGGCGGATCTGGCCTTCAACGGCAACTTCCCGGTGGCGGTGATGATCGGCCAGCGGGTGATCGGGGCGAAGGGGTTCGGCAAATGAGCGGCAACTATCTGAAGCGGCGCGAACTGGTCTCGGCCCTCCTGGCCCGGCGCGAGGGCGCGCTGGTGGTGCCGGGCCTGGGCTCGCCCACCTGGGACTGCCTCGCCTCCGGCGGCTCGGACGACTATCTCTATTCCTGGGGCGGCATGGGGCTGGCGGTGCCGACCGCGCTGGGCGTGGCGCTGGCGCGGCCGAACCGCCGCGTGCTGTGCCTGACCGGCGACGGCGAGATGATGATGGGCATCGGCTCGCTGGCCGTGGTGGCCGCCCAGGCGCCGGCCAATCTGGGGATCCTGGTCCTCGACAACGAGCATTTCGGCGAGACCGGCCGCCAGCCCGGCCTGACCGGGCGGGCCACCGACCTCTGCGGCATCGCCCGGGGGGCGGGGATCGCCCATACCCTGGCGGTGCGCCAGTTGGACCAGCTCGACGCGCTGGCCGAGCTGATGTTCCAGCGCCCGGGCCCCACCTTCGCCGTGGCCAAGATCGCCCTCACCGAGGAACCCTGGGCCCTGCCGGAAAAGGACGGCGCGGTGATCGCGAGGCGGTTCATGGCGGCGGCGGAGGGGTGACGCGGCGGAGTGTGCAAGCTTGCACATGGGGTTAAGTATTTGATATGGGGGCAAATTTTAAAAATAGGATTCGCAGATCCTGCGAGATGTGGCTGGCACGGGCCGATCAAGATCTGGCACCTCGATCAGAATGTCCGATATGCGGCATTGAGCAGACTTAGGATCGTTGAACGCAGAGCGCCTGCTTTGTGCCAACCGGTTTTGCCTGGCTTTCGTGGACACCTAGAATGAGGCGTTTTGAGCGCCGGGAGGTGTCAGTTGACGAAGCCGAAGCGGTACAGGCGCTACAGCGCGGAGTTCAAGCGGGAGGCTCCGCTGAGAGCGAACGGAGAAGGTAGGACGGATAAAGCCGTCTGCGATGAGTTGGGGATGGGTGCCTTGGCAACGTAAGCCAGGCGGACTTCGAAGAGCGGTCAGCCGGATCTTTTGAAACCGTCCACTGAAACAGGGCAGTACCGGTTGGCCGACATAGGCGATCAGGGCGGTCGGCGAAGTTGCGCTCCTGGGGGTCGCATGCCAGGTTTCGTCACCAAGGATGCACGTAACCCCGCGATTGCTGGAGCGGTCATTGGCCCCCTGAAAGTTCGTTATGCCGTGATCGACAAACCCATCTGTGGCATGCGCTGAGCGTGTGCCCGTCGTCAGATTCAGTCGTTCACTGAACTAATCGATCAGTTCGGCTTGGCGCGGGATCGGTAGTCTGATCCTCGGGTGACAGTAGTTCCAACCCCTGCCGCAAAATCGCAGCAGCTCGGGCGCGATCATCTTCGGTCATCGTATCGAGATCGAGATCCAACTTGACGCTTGGGTGGTCCTCCCGGAGATGCCTGCGACGCCCACTGGCCTTTTCGTGGCGGCCGATCGCCTTGTAGACAGCGACTGGATAGGCGATCCCTTTCACCTCGATCTCACCATATTCCTCGCACAGGATCTGGTCCTTCACGTGCGCGTAGGTCTCGTAGGACATCATGATCTCCCCCGGCTCGGCACGGGATTCCAGCCGTGAGGCGGTGTTCACGCCACCGCCGATG
>DATHZU010000127.1:0-2980 GCA_035458445.1 Thermohalobaculum sp.
ACCGGCGCCGATGCCGAAGACGTAGGGCTGCCACTTGGCGACGGTCGGCCAGATCACTTCGCGCTGGAAGATCAGCGGCAGCACCAGATAGGTGACCGCCATGAACGCCAGCGTCGTGCCCGCCACCACGGTGCCGTGGAAGTGCCCCGGCACGTAGATCGTGTTGTGCATCAGCACATTCAGCTGCTCGGTGCCCAGCACAACACCCGAGATGCCGCCGATGAAGCCGAACATCACAAGGCTAAGGAACATGCCAGAAAAGGCCGGGTTGCCCCAGGGGGCGTTGGTCAGCCAGCCGAAGGCGCCCTTGGTAAAGCCGTTGCGCCGTTGCGCCGCCTCGATCGAGCCCGGCACGGTCAGGCCGTGGATCATCGAGCCCATCACCGCCAGGTACATCATGTAGCTGGTGTTGACGATCTTCCACTCGGCGCTCATGCCCGGTTCGGCCAGCAGGTGGTGGGCCGAGGCGAGCTGCAGGAACAGGATGTACATCAGGAAGGCGGTGCGGCTGACCTTCTCGCTCAGCGGCTTGGCGCCCACCACCAGCGCGGCGATGCAATACCAGATCGCCACATGGGCCGAGACGTTGATCTGCTGCGACGAGTGGCCGAAGCCCCACCAGATCACCTTGTACATAAGCGGGTCGATGTTGCCGATCAGCCCCAGCGACCACAGCCAGGTCGGGATCAGGATGATGGCGCCCGAGGCGATGGTGAAGACCGCGATGATCGCCGCCGTCAGCGCCCCGAAGGTGACCAGCGGGATCGATCCCTCGTAGGTGCCCTCGGCCTTGGCGATCACCAGGGTGCCGAAGAAGACGGCGACGCCCAGCAGCGCCCCGACCGCGAACAGGATCAGCGACAGGTAGAACCAGTGCGAGGCCATCATCGGCGGGTACGAGGTGAACATCACGCTCGAATCGCCGCGCAGCACCGCGTAGTTCGCCATCAGCGCGCCGACCACCATCAGGATAAAGGCCAGCCAGCCGATCTTCGGCGCCGCCAGGCGCGAGTTCAGGATGATCGCCGAGGCGAAGTAGAGCACGGCGATCTCGAAAAAGATGATCCAGAACACCAGCACGTTGGCGCCGTGCCCGGTCAGAACCAGATAGAACCAGTCGGCGGGCAGCAGATGCACCGCCGGCCAGCGCGTCAGCGCCACGCCGAGGCCCATCAGGCCGCCGATCAGCAGGAACACCACCGCGGCGACGGCATTGACCTTGATCAGCCATTGCGCCTGGGTGTCGACCTTCAGGCCAGTGTAGCGGCAGGTGCGGAAGATCGCATCTTTCAATCCGCCGACCGAATTGGCGTCGATTGCAGTCATGATTGCCTCCTCACCCTATTCGGTCACGCGGATCCGGCCGGTCATCTGGTGATGCCCGATCCCGCAATACTCGTTGCAGATGATCCCGAAGTCCCCGGAGTCGGTCGGCGTCAGGTTGATGACGTGCTCGTAGCCCGGATGGACCTGGATGTTGATGTTGGTCGGTTGCAGCGAGAACCCGTGCTGCCAGTCGACCGAGGACAGGTGGATCCGGTAGCTCTGACCCTTCTTCAGCTCGAGGATCGGCCACCATTCCCACAGCCGACCCAGCATGAAGACATCCTCGCCGGCCGGCGGCCGGACGACGGGAACGCCTTCCTCCTCGCCGACAGCGTATTTCTCGGCGAAGGCTTCCACCTTTGCCTCGTAGGCGGTTGGCTGGATCCGGTAGGTCTCGGTCGAGAGGTTCTGCTCGCCGATGAAGTGCCAGGCGATCATGAAGAAGAACATGAACAGCCCCCACAGGAAGGCGATCACGATCCAGCCCATCTCGATCTTGTGGATCGGTTCGTTCCACCAGATACGTGTTTCAGGGGGTGTTACGGCCATAGTTCTCTCCCAACGAGAAGCGCGCCGTCAGGGGGCGAGCGGAATGGAAATCACCTCCATCACGCCCCAGACCAGATAGAGAGCGGCCGGGACGGCGATGCCGAGGGCAAGAAGCAGGAACGGGTTGTCGAGCAAGCGCTGCATGAACGGGATTTCCTCGGGCGGCGCTGCTTTCCCCGAAGGCTCTGGGGTTGCATCGGACATGGACGGATCCTTTCCTGCTGCAGATATGTTCCGATCAGGCTACCACCTCGGCGCGAGTTCCCCTTTGATCAAAGTCAAGCGCTCTCCGGCACAGTCCGCCTGATGGACAAAAAAAAGGCGGCAGGATCACTCCCGCCGCCGGAGATTGGAACCTGCGCCGGTTCCTGGGGAAAACTAGCCCGGCGAACCGGACCGCGGTCAAAGTCTCACTGAAAAGCCGCGGGCGCATTGACCTATGTCAACGGACTGGCCCCATCAGCATTTTTTTGTCTGCGAGGGTCAGATTTCCAGCGCAGGGGCCAATTCCGGCGGAAGGCCCATTCTGGCGGCCTCGGCCCGGCCGCCCGCAGACATCTTGCGGGCGGTGCGGGCAACGATGTGGAAGACCTTCTCCGGGTCGTGGCCAGGCGCAAATCCGGAGAAGTACCAGCGCATGAAGACCAGGCAGGCGACATCTTCCAGCGTCTGGGTTTCGGGATCGCGCTTGATCCCCTCCTTGCGGATCATGCGGGCCACCCGGTCGGCGTCGGCCTCGGCATAGCCGGCCTCGCGCATCAGCCCGGCGACACGGTCGGCATGGTAGCGGCCAAGGTCGCGGCGCCACGCGAGGTAGCCCTCGCGCCCCTCGGGATAGCTGGCACGTGGCATTTTCCAGCGCTCGATATGCTGGCCGCGCACGGCAATGCGCAGATGTTCGGAGGCGCCGGGGCAAAATCGCACAAGCTCGGCCGACATTCGCTGCCCGTAGAGTAGCGCCGCGGGCTGCTTGTCAGTGCCGTCTTCCTCCATATTGGGGTCGGCGCCATTCGCCGCGTCGATCCTGGCGATCACATCGGTGAACAATTCGCCCGTCACTGCGCCTTGCTCCATGCCATGGCCCGGTCTTCCACGGCATAGTCGC
>DATHZU010000128.1:0-3211 GCA_035458445.1 Thermohalobaculum sp.
TCCGAGAGATAGGTGATGAAATCAGCGGTGCGGTCGGTCTGCCGGCGCCCGGCCCGCTTCGCCGAACGGACCAGGAAGCCGAGGAAAAGCACGATCAGCCCGCCGATCAGGATCGCCGCCAGCGCCACCTTCCACGAGACGAACAGCGCCACGAGCGTGTAGATCACCGTCTGGATCGCGTTGACGATGAAGTTCGCCGCCCGCAGATAGGCCTCGCCCGCCCGGGTGGCGTCGACGCTGAGGGTGTTGGTGATCCGGCCGAGCGGGCGCTCGGTGAAATAGCTCCAGCGGACGTTCAGCAGATTGCCCAGCAGGTCGCGGCGCATCGAGGTCGAGACATGGGCCACCGCATAGCCCACATAGGTCATCGCGGCCAGGTTCAGCAGGTTCTTCAGCACGATGCCGCCCACTGCCAGGCTTACCAGAACCGGCAGGGTCGCGGGCAGGCCGATGCTGGCCAGCGCTTGCGCGAACATCGCCACTTTGGGGTCGTCGCCGCCGCCGTCGAACGCCACCGAGAAGACCGGCAGCATGCTGGCCATTCCGAAGCCCTCGGCAAGACCGCCCAACAGCAGGCAGATCATCACCGTGACCGGTCGCGTGCCCCGCGCCTTGAAAAAGATTTTCAGGATATCCAACAAGGTGCCGCTTCCCCGCTGCTCACGGCGGAGCTTATGAGGTCGGCATCCCCGTCGGGCAAGGGCAAATCACACGCGGCACATTGGCACGACGATCGCTTTCGGGTTTCCGGTGATGGCGATTGGGCTTTATCTGGCGGCGCACAAGTGCTATCCGCCACGCGAAACCGAGGGACGCCGACGCCCGGTGCGTCGGTCAAAGGTAAGAAGAATAGGCAGGCCGATGCCGGCGCTTTCGCCGACGCCAACAGACAACGGGATTCCCCAGCGGCTTGGCGACTTCGCCACGCTGACCACCGCGCTCGATTACGGCGCGGCGGGCGCCGGAGGCATGAATTTCTACACCGCGCGCGGCGAGCTGGCCGACGTCATCACCTGGACGCGGCTGTGCGAGGACGCCCGATCCGTCGCCGGAAGGTTGCTGGCGCGCGGATTGAAGCCCGGCGACCGGGTCGCCATCGTCGCCGAGACTGACGCAGACTTCTCGCGGGCGCTGATGGGCTGTCTCTACGCCCGGCTGGTGCCCTGCCCGGTGCCCCTGCCCAGCGCCTTCGGGTCGCGGGTCGCCTATGGCGCGCAGTTGCGCCGCATCGCCGGTGTGGCGGGAATCTCGGCCGCCATCGCGCCGCCGATGTTCCGGGACTGGATCGCCGAATCGCTCGGCGAGATCGGGCTTTCCTTCGTCGGCACACTGGGCGATCTCGACAATAGCGCCGAATCGCTGCCGGGGGGCACGCCGGACGGCGGTGAACTCGCCTATCTGCAGTTCTCGTCGGGCACCACCAGCTTCCCGAAGGGAATCGCGGTCACTCATGACGCGATGATGGCGAACCTGCGCGGAATGGCGAAGCATGGGCTCTGCATGCGCGAGGGCGACCGTGGCGTCAGCTGGCTGCCCTATTACCACGACATGGGGCTGGTCGGCGGGGTGATGGTGCCGATCGCTTGCCAGATGACGGCCGATTTCCTCTCGACCCGCGATTTCGTGCTGAGGCCCGGCATCTGGATCGACCTGATCAGCCAGAACCGGGGCACCATGACCTATGCGCCCTCGTTCGGCTACGACCTCGCGGCCCGCCGGGCGCGGCACGGGTCGGAGCTGGACCTGTCGTCCTGGCGGATCGCCGGGATCGGCGGCGACATGATCAAGATGTCGAGCCTGCGCAGCTTTACCGCCGCCTTCGCGCAATACGGCTTCCGCGAGGAGGCCTTCCTGCCGAGCTATGGCATGGCCGAGACCGCCCTGGGCCTGGCCTTCGCGCCGGTCGGCATGGGTGCGCGCACCGAGGCGGTGGACGTGAACCGCCTGCGCGACGAGCGGATTGCCGTCGCGCCCGGTAAGGGGGCGCCGAGCCGTGAATTCGCGATCTGCGGGCGCCCGCTGCCCGACCACGAGATCGTCGTGCGCGACGACTCGGGCGCCGTTCTACCCGAGGGCCAGGTGGGCCAGATCCTCGCCCGCGGCCCCAGCGTGATGCAGGGCTATTTCGGCAATCCCGAGGAGACCGCGCGGGTGCTGTCGCCCGAAGGCTGGCTGGACACCGGCGACCTGGGCTATCTGCGCAATGGCGAGATCGTGATCACCGGCCGCGAGAAGGATCTGATCATCATAAACGGCCGTAACATATGGCCTCAAGACATTGAATGGGCGGTAGAATCGAGCACCGAAGGAACCAAGGAAGGCAGCGTCGCCGCCTTCCAGCTGACCGACGAAGCCGATGACGGGGCTGATTCCGAACGCGTCGCCGTGGTGCTGGAATGCCGCCGCCGCGAGCCCGCCGAGCGCGAGGCCATGCGCAGTGCGGCCCATGAGGTGGTGCGCAAGGTGATCGGCATCGAGGCCCATGTGGCGCTCTGCGCGCCAGGCGCCCTGCCGCGCACCTCGTCCGGCAAGCTCAGCCGCTCGCGGGCGCGCGACATGTACCTGCAGGGCCAGTTCGACGGGTAGCGGGCCGAACGGGTTCCCGCCTATCGGAGCCGCCCCTCGCGCCACAGCCGCCACAGCACGAAAGGCGCCGCCAGCCACGGCCAGCGCTGCTCCCACGGCCGCAGTTCGACGGGGCGGCCGGAGTGGCGCTCGACCTTCGACAGCGCATAGGCGATGCCGCCGCGATAGGTGAAGGCGGCCTTGGTCAGGCGCATCAGGTTCAACAGCTTTCCGGCCAGGCGCCGCCGGCGCCAGCCGCGCGCCGCCGCCGCGCGCTCGGCGGCCCCGACCGGGCGGATCAGCAGTTCGGAGAGCTTCTCATATCGCTGGGGCGCGGCGGCCACGATTCCGCCCGCCCGGGCGCCGCCTTCGACGCGCAGCTCGGTGCCGTAGGTGTGGCGGAAGAGGCTTTCCCAGACGGCGTTGCCCGCGGCGCCCTCCGGCGCGAGGCGCGAGGCCCACCAGGCGGCGGTCTCGACCGCGCAGGCGACCGCGTCGACGGCGGCGGCGCGGTCGGCCTCCGTCACGCGCACGGGGCTGCCCCGCCAACGCCGCGGCCGGCCGGAGAACTCGATCATCTCCAGCGCGTCGCCCGTTCGCATCGAGGCGACGATCCCCTCCGCCACCGCCCTCGCCTGCTCGAGGG
>DATHZU010000129.1:0-2458 GCA_035458445.1 Thermohalobaculum sp.
ACGTCGCAGGCCGTCTGTTCGGCCTCGGCTTCAGCGAGGTGGCGGGTCTGACCCTGCACCACCCGGATGCCCGGGCCTGGGAGGTGACGGGCCGCGACGGCGCGCATCTGGGCCTGTTCATCGGCGACTATTTCGCCCGGCCGTCGAAGCGCTCGGGCGCCTGGATGAGCGGCTTTCGCGGTCAGCAAAAGCTTTGGGAGCCAGGGCGTCCGATCGTCGTGAACACGCTCAACATCGCGCCGGGGGGCGAGGGCGAGCCGGCGCTGCTGACATGGGACGACGCGCGGACGCTGTTTCACGAGTTCGGCCATGCGCTGCACGGGCTGATGTCGGATGTCACCTACCCGTTCATTGCGGGAACCTCGGTCGCGCGGGACTTCGTGGAACTGCCGAGCCAGCTTTTCGAGCATTGGCTTGCAGTTCCGGAGGTGCTGGAGAAGCATGCCCGCCACTACCGGACCGGCGCGCCCATGCCGAAGGCGCTGGCGGCCAAGCTGAAGGCGGCCGAGACCTTCAACCAGGGCTTCGCGACCGTCGAGTTCCTGGCCTCGGCGCTGGTCGATCTGGAAATGCACGTGCTTGATGACGCGAAGGACTTCGATGCCCGTGAGTTCCAGGACCGGGTGCTCGAAGGGATCGGCCTGCCGCCCCAGATCACCATGCGCCATGCCACGCCGCATTTTCAGCACGTGTTCTCCGGCGACGGGTATTCCGCGGGCTACTACAGCTACATGTGGTCCGAGGTGATGGATGCCGACGCCTACCAGGCCTTCGAGGAGACGGGCGATCCGTTCGACCCGGAGACGGCGGCGCGCCTCGCCCGGTTCGTCTATTCCGCGGGGGGGAGCCAGGACCCGGCCGAGGCCTATGTGGCCTTCCGGGGCAGCCTGCCGGGAATCGCGGCGTTGCTGAAGGGGCGGGGACTGGTGGCGGAACCCGCGTGACCCTCGTGAGGCCGGGAATCCGCAACAAGGGGAGAGGCGCGTTGAGAGCGAACGGCCCGAAGATCGGCGCAGCGGCAAGAACAATCGTTCGGATCGCCGTCGCCGCGTCGATTGCCTTGTTTGGCCTGGCTCTCGGCTCCAATCCGTCGGAGGCGGGGCAGAAATTCGTCTACGCCACCCCGGCCGTCTACGACACGCTCGATCCGCATGCGGTACTGGATGCCGGCCGCGTCGCGCCGCGGCTGAACCTCTATGACGGGTTGCTGCGCTGGGAGGACAACCCGCCGAAGCTGGAGCCCTGGCTGGCCGAAGGC
Source organism: Thermohalobaculum sp. (assembly GCA_035458445.1). Classification (GTDB taxonomy): domain Bacteria; phylum Pseudomonadota; class Alphaproteobacteria; order Rhodobacterales; family Rhodobacteraceae; genus Thermohalobaculum. The sequence continues at coordinate 1,259 of DATHZU010000129.1, forward strand.
TACGAGGTCTCGCCGGACGGGCTGACCTATCGCTTCACCTTGCGCCAGGGCGCGACGTTCCACGACGCCAGCCCGGTCGAGGCCTCGGACGTGGTCTATTCGATCGAACGAATCCTGGCGCTGAAAAAGGGCGCCTATTCGCTGTTCGAGGCCTCGGTCGCGCCCGGCTCGACGGTTGCGATCGATGCGCGGACCGTCGAGTTCCACCTGACGGCGCCCTCGGCGGCTTTCCTGGCCAAGGTCCCGGAGATCCATGTGGTCAACGAGGGGCTGATCCGATCGAAGGAGGTCAATGGCGACTGGGGCCAGGCCTGGCTTGCCTCGCATGATGCCGGGTCGGGTTCGTACCGGCTGAACCGCTACGATCCGGCCATTGGTTTCAATGCCAAGCGCTTCCCCGAGCATTTCCTCGGCTGGAATGACAAATACCTGGATGAGATCGAGTTTCGAACGATAGCCGCAAGCGACGCGCGCGTCCTGGGCCTGATCGCGGGCGATTTTCATGGGATCGACGGCTATCTGACGCCGGGCGAGGTCGGGCGGCTGGCCGTCGAGCCGAACATCCGCCTCGACGAGCAGGAAGCGATGCGGATCTTCTACGCCCTGATCCACAACGCCCGCCCGCCGATGAACGACGTCAATTTCCGCAAGGCGCTGAGCTACGCCTTCGACTATGACGGGTTCATCGGCAGCGTGCTGTCCGGCTCGGTCACCCGCAATCCTGGGCCGTTGCCGAACACCATGTGGGGCGCGCCCGCCGGTGCGGCAGGCTATGGTTTCGACCTCGACGCGGCCCGCGAGCACCTGGCCATGGTCGAGGCGCCGCTGCGCGAGATCACGCTGGGCGCGGTGGAGGGCTATCCCCAGACCCGGCAGGCCGCGGCGGTGCTGCAGCACGGTCTCGGCAAGATCGGCGTCGAGGCCAGAATCCTGTCCGAGCCCTGGGCGCTGGCCTCGGCCCGGATGCAGCACGAGCAGCAAATGTATGACGTGCTGTTCCTGTGGCGGTCGTCCCATTACGCGGATCCGGAGAACTGGATCGGCGAGATGTATGCCTGCGATCAGATCGGCGTCCGCAACAGCGCCTGGTACTGCAATCCCGAAGTCGATGCCTTGCTGGCCGAGGCGCGAAACACGGCGGACAGTGCGGTCCGCCAATCCAGCTACGAGAAGGCGGCTGCCCTGGTGATGGAAGATGCC
>DATHZU010000130.1:0-3507 GCA_035458445.1 Thermohalobaculum sp.
GCCTGCAGCCCTCCCCGGAATCGAGACATCATGGCCAGAAAGCACGACAAGAAGGATGGATTCTGGGAGACCCTGAAGACCATCTTCTGGGCCCTGCTGATCGCGATGGCGTTCCGGTCGGCGCTGTATCAGCCGTTCTCGATCCCGTCTGGCTCGATGAAGCCGACGCTGCTGATCGGCGACTACCTGTTCGTCTCGAAATTCTCCTACGGCTATTCGCGCTATTCGCTGCCCTTCGCGCCGGACTGGTTCGACGGCCGCGTCTGGAGCGAGATGCCCGAGCGCGGCGACGTGATCGTGTTCAAGAAGCCCGGGCGCGACGCCTGCACCCAGGGGCCGATCGATGCGGCGCTGAACCTCTATGCCTCGGTCACCGGCGGCGGGATGCGCGCCCCCGACGACTGCGTCGACTATGTCAAGCGCGTGGTTGGCCTGCCGGGCGACAAGATGCAGGTCATCGGCGGCATCCTGCACATCAACGCCAAGGCGCTGCAGACCGTCCGCGAGGGCGACTTCGTCGAGCCGAAGCTGCCGCGCGGCAATCCGCCTGGGCTGCCCCGCTGTACCGACGAGCCGGTCTCGCTGGGCAGCGCCTGCCACAAGGAGCTGTGGCGCGAGACCCTGCCCGAGGGGCGCGAGCACGCTGTGCTGAACATCGTCGGCACGATCGGCGATCCGAACTCTCCGCCCTATCCCAGCATGGACAATACCACTGTCTACACCGTGCCCGAGGGCCATCTTTTCTTCATGGGCGACAACCGGGACAACTCGGTCGACAGCCGCGCCGATGTGGGCTTCGTGCCGTTCGAGAACCTGATCGGGCGGGCCGACCTGATCGCGATCTCGTCCGACGGACCGTTCTGGCAGGTCTGGAACTGGCGTTGGGACCGGCTGTTCAAGTCGATCGAGTGACGCCGGTGCTGGCGCGCGGAGCGAATATCGGCAAGGTGATCCTGGGCGCGATCCTCGCGCTCGCCGTCGCCGCCGGGCTGATCGTGCTGGTCGCGCCGCTGATCATCGCCGAGGCGACGGGCGGCTCGAACTACCAGATCCGCGACGACGCGATGGCCCCGGCGCTGCTGCAGGGCGACTGGGTGCTGGCCGAGGCTCTGCCGCCGGGCAGCCTGCCGCCGCGCGGTGCGATCATCGCCTTCGAAGTGCCGCATGCCAGTGGCCAGTACGAGGTGCGGCGGCTGATCGGCCTGCCGGGCGAGCGGGTGCAGATGCGCGGCGGCGCGGTCTATATCGACGGCAAGCGCGCCGGAATGACCCGGATGGAGGACCGCATCATCGCCCGGCGCCCCTCGGCGCGGCGCGCGCGGATGCCGCACTGTATCAACGATCCGGTCGAGATCGATGGCGAATGCCGCCAGGAGCGATGGCGCGAAACCCTGCCGGACGGGACCGAAACGGTGGTCCTGAACGCGAAAGGGAAGATCGGCACGGTCAGGTTCGGCCAGCGCGGCACGACCGACGACACCAAGTCCTATCGCGTGCCGCCGGACGCGGTGTTCGTGATCGGCGACAACCGCGACGACTCGATTGACAGCCGCGCCGAGTATTATGGCATGGTGCCGGTACGGAACATCCAGCACCGGGTCTGGATGATCCACAGCTCGCTCGACAAGTCAGGGCGGTTCATCTACCCGCGGTTCGACCGCTTCTTCCGGAGGATCGACTAGTGGCGGACCCGCGCGCCGACGGCACGCTGAACCAGCTGCGATCGGTCCTTGGGCATACCTTTGCGGTGCCAGAGTTGCTGGAGCGGGCGGTCACTCATCCCTCGGCCTCGTCCGCGGCGCGGCCCGACAACCAGCGGCTCGAATTCCTGGGCGACCGTGTGCTGGGCCTGATCATCGCCGAGGCGCTGCTGAAGACCTACCCGGACGAGGCCGAAGGGGCGCTGGCGCCGCGGCTGAACGCGCTGGTGCGCCGCGAGACCCTGGCCGAAGTCGCCCGGGAGATCCGGCTGGGCGAGGCGCTGCGGCTCGGCCGCTCGGAGGCGACCGGCGGCGGGCGGCGCAAGACCGCGATCCTGGCCGACGCCATGGAGGCGGTGATCGCGGCGCTTTATCTGGATGGCGGCATGGCGGCGGCGCGCGGCTTCGTGCTGTCGCGCTGGCAGGCCCGGCTGGAAGCGCCGGACACCGCACCGATGGACGCAAAGACCCGGTTGCAGGAATGGGTCCAGGCCCGCGGCCAGGAGACGCCCGAATACGTGGTGGTCAACCGCGAGGGCCCGGACCACGCACCGCGCTTCACCGTCGTGGCGCGGCTGGCCGACGGCACCGAGGCCGAGGGCGCGGCCAAGTCCAAGAAACAGGCCGAGCAGGCAGCGGCGGGGGCGCTGCTGGCCCGGCTCGGCATCGCGGAGGCGGGGAATGACTGAGCCAGCGACGCGGTGCGGCTTCGTCGCGGTGATCGGCGAGCCCAATGCCGGCAAGTCGACGCTGGTCAACGCCATGGTCGGGACCAAGGTCTCGATCGTCACCCACAAGGTGCAGACCACGCGGGGCCGCATCCGGGGGATCGCCATCGAGGGCGCCGCGCAGATCGTCTTCGTCGACACGCCGGGCCTGTTCGCGCCGAAGCGACGGCTGGACCGCGCCATGGTCGCCGCCGCCTGGGCGGGCGCCGACGACGCGGACGTGATCCTGCTGATGGTCGAGGCCCATCGCGGCATCACCGATGGCGTGGCGGCGATCCTGGAAGGATTGGACGCCCATGTGCGCCCGGGCAAGACCGTGGCGCTGGCGATCAACAAGATCGACCGGGTCAAGCGCGACCGGCTGCTGGCGCTGGCGGCCGAGCTGAACCAGAAGCGCGACTTCGCCGGGACCTTCATGATCTCGGCCGAGAAGGGCCATGGCGTCGACGACCTGCGCCGCTGGCTGGCGGCGCATCTGCCGGCCGGCCCCTGGCACTATCCCGAGGACCAGATCGCCGACCAGCCGCTGCGCCAGATCGCCGCCGAGATCACCCGCGAGAAACTGACCCTGAGGCTGCATCAGGAGCTGCCCTACCAGATGACCGTCGAGACCGAGGCCTGGGAGGAGAAGAAGGACGGCTCGGCCCGCATCGAGCAGGTGATCTATGTCGCCCGCGACGGCCACAAGGGCATTGTCCTGGGCAAGAAGGGCGAGACGATCCGCCAGATCGGCGCCGAGGCCCGGGCGGATATCGCCAGGCTGCTGGGCCGCCCGGCGCATCTGTTCCTGACCGTCAAGGTCCGTCCCGGCTGGCTGGACGAGCCGGAACGCTACCGCGAAATGGGCCTCGACTTCCGCGAGGGGGACTGACGGATGGCGGGGACGGCAGGCGCCGCACGCCCCCTCCCCTGCCCTCCCCCCAGCGGGGGGAGGGGGCAGGTTGCGCGGGGGTGGCAAACGGCGTCTCGACAATCGCGGCGTTGTCCCCTCCCCCCGCTGGGGGGAGGGTTAGGGAGGGGGTACGGACGAGAGTCAGGGAGGGGGCACGAATGCGCCCTGCCCCATGGCTAGGCTCGCC
>DATHZU010000131.1:0-3349 GCA_035458445.1 Thermohalobaculum sp.
AGCTTCGCCGCGGCGACCCGGCCGTGGCCGGCTAGGATCATGTTTTCTCTGTCGATCAGGATTGGGTTCGTGAAGCCGAATTCTTCGATGCTGTCCGCCAACTGGCGCAGCTGCTTCTTCGAATGCGTCCGCGCGTTGCGCGCCCAGGGCCGAAGCCGGTCAGGCCTTATGTGGCGGATCAGGTCGCCAGCCTTCAATTGCTTGCCCATGTCCAGGGTCCTCGTTCCTATATCTGCTCGTCAGCGAGGACTTCGAGGCGCTGGACGAGGATATGGAGTCGCAGCGGATGTTCCGCCAGGCGCATGAACTGGCGCCGGAGGATCGCAAGACCCTCGATGATCTCCTGCAGAGCTTCCTGCGGCGCAAGCGAGAGGCCGGGTGACGCTGACGCTCGACCGGGTTGAGATCGAGAGCGCCGGGTCTGATCCGCTGGCGCTCGCCCGCGCGCTTCTGGCGCAACTGCCGGATCTGGACGGCCGGGTGCCGATTGACGAGATCGCCCTGGCGCTCGACATTCTGAGCATCGAGGAGCGCCCGTTCATCGGCCTGGAAGGCTGTCTGCAATGTGATGCCACGAAGAGCCATGGCCTGATCGTTGTGAACGCCCTCAGCTCGCCCCGGCGCCGGCGCTACACCATCGGCCAGGAGCTCGGCCATTTCCTCAACGAGCGGCACTGGCCGATCGACCCTGCCGGGTTCCAATGCACCCGCCAGGACATGGCGACCCCCAGGGGGCCGGAGCGGCACCTGCGCCAGGAGACCGAAGCCAACGCCTTCACCATCGAGGTGCTGACCCCACGAACGCTCCTCGGGCCTCATCTGAGACCCGGTGCTGATCTCGAACATGCCCTCGCCATCGCCGAGCGCTTCGACATCAGCCGCGCAGCGGCCATTCGCCGCTACGTCGCCCTCCACACGGAATGCCTGGCCGCGGTCTTCTCGCAGAATGGCATCATCCGCTACGTCGAGAAGCCCGCGGGGTTTCCGGCCACGACCCGCTGGTCCGGAGACAGGATCGGGCCACATCCGCCTCCGCCGGGTGATGGATCATTTCTGACCGGCCTCGAAGAGGTGGCTGCCGCCAGCTGGCTGACCTCCCCGGACACCCATGAGCTCTTCGCCCAGACCCTCTACCAGCAGGACGGTTTTGCGATCACCCTGCTCCTCGCCGAAGGCCATGACGAAGAGCGCGCGCCCGACTGGGACTCGCCCCGCATCCGGCGATGACCGGCAATCCCTGATCCAGCCTGCAATTTCCTTGCTCCAATCAATTCGAATCCCTGATGCACAGAACTGGTTCCCTGTTCCAGCGCGCAGGGAATTCGACTCTCAAGACCCTGGATTCACAACACAAATCCAGACGTGAACTCGCCCATTCAAGCTGAATCGAGCAATCTTCCCTGTATCTTCTCTGTAAACAGGGAAGCCAACCCGGAGCACCGTTCGCTCGGGACTGCCACCGCTACCAGAATCCCAGCGCTCGCCGGCACACCCCGGCCGCACCCGGGGTCAGCAGTCGACCGCCTCGCGCATCCATTGCTGCAGGGCGCGGATCGAGTGTTCCGAGTTCACCCCGCAGTTCGGATCCAGAACCAGCGGGCCGGGCTTGTAGCCGCGGCTCTTCAACCCGCGATAGACGCTCTCGACGAGCCGGATGTCCTCCTCGACCGTCGTCGCACGGTCCTGGATCGCGAGCCGCCGGATCACCTCGCTGTCGACGCCGCCCGGCGTGTACCAGCCGCGCCAGACTGTGCAGTTGTCGACGTCGTGCGCTCGCCAGTGATAGGTGTTCAGCACGTTGCCCGGATAGACCTGGAAAGAGAACATCGGCCAGAGGAAGAACGAGCGGTACTCTCCCCCGTGCGGCACGGTGGTGTCGATCGGGTAGGTCATCTTGGAGAGGTCCTGGCACTCGGTCGTGTGGCGCAGGACATAGCCCTTGTTCATCGGCTGGATGTCGTAGGTCTCGGGCTTGATCACGCCTGTGGCGAAGGTCGGGTGGTTTATCGGGCAGTGGTAGCATTCCGAATAGTTCTCGACCGAGACCTTCCAGTTGCACTGCTCGGGGATCTCGACCCATTCCAGGGGTTCGATTTCGGCGATGTTCGGGACGTATTCGCCAAGTTCCTCGCGGACACCCGGAAACCAGTCATCCATCGGTGCGGCGTCATCGTCGAGATTGGCGAATATGAAGCCGTGGAAGCTCTCGATCCTGACCGGGGTCAGGCAGATCTTCGAGCGGTCGAAGCCCGGCACCGCCTTGACGTTCGGGCCGGATCGCAACTCGCCGGACAGCTCGTAGGTCCAGGCGTGGTAGGGGCAGACGACCAGGCGCGTGGTTCCGCTGCCCTCGACCAGCTGATGCGCCCGGTGCTGGCAGACATTGTAGAACGCCCGCAGTGCGCCGTCCCGGTCGCGGATACAGAACAGGCTCTCGCCGGCGATCTCGAAGGTGAAGTATTCGCCCGGGTTCCGGACCTGGCTTTCGTGCCCGGCGAACTGCCAGCTTCGCGCCAGCAGCCCGGCCATCTCTTTCTCGAAGACCGCCGGATCGGTGTAGTAGCGCGCCTCGAGCGAATGGACGAGCGCGGGTGCATCCTGAAGGTTCACGTCTGATTTCCCTCGTCCTCGATATAGACGCCAAGAGCGTGGCGCCGGCTGTGGAAGGCCTCGATGCTCGCCACCACGTCGGGGCCGGCAGCGGCGATGACGAAGGCTATCAGCACCTCGAAAAAGGCTGCAAGCGCCACCGTCGACGTGAAGAACTGCGGCGTGTCTGCCGGGATGACAAAGCGGTGCCGGGCATCCGACATGATCGGGCAGGCCAGGCTGTCGGATATGGCGATGACCTGCATGCCCTGCGCCCTGCCCGCCGCGACGGCCTCGACCACCTCGCGGCGATAGGGCCGGTAGGTCATCGCGATCAGCACGTCCCGGTGGTCCGCCCGGGCGAGCCCGTCGATCGGCAGCGTCCCGCCGCTCGGCAAGGCCCGCACCCCGTCGATGGCCATGCCGGCCAGATAGGCGAAGTTCTGGGCGATCGGGTTGAGGACGCCGACACCCAGCACATAGCACCGGCGCGAGGCCACGACCGCACGGGCCGCTGCTTCGACTGCATCGTGATCCGTGCCTTCGAACAGGCGTTCGATATTGTCGATCGCCGCTTCCGCCGCGGCGGCGTAAAGCCCGCCGAGCCGCCCCTCCTGCGACAGCGACTGCAGCCAGCGCGCCCGGTCAGGATAGGTCTCGCGGCCTTGGCGAATCTCGGCCCGGAAGACCTCGCGGAAGGCGTCGTAGCTGTCCATCCCGACCGCGTGGGACAATCGAACCAGGGTGTTCGGCTTCACCT
>DATHZU010000132.1:0-5313 GCA_035458445.1 Thermohalobaculum sp.
GGGTGGAAGATCGTCGCCCCGGTCTCGCGGGCGCGCTGCAGGATCGCCGCGTCGGTCTGGTGTTCGGGCCCGATGTTCATCTCCTCGGCCACATAGGGCGCCAGTGCCGGAGCCTCGGCCAGGCGGCGGGCCACCTTGACGCCGCCGACGATGGCCTCCTGGTCCTCCACCGCGTCGAGGAAATTCGGCCAGATGCCGGGCTGCGCCGACGGGTCGGGTGATTTCAGCAGGATCCTGCCCCGGCTCTCGGGCCGGAGGTGGCAGACGCTGGCGGTGAAGCCCGAGAACGGGAACAGCCCCTTGATCCCCAGCCCCGGGCGCTCCATCGCCACCGGCATGATATGGAACTGGATGTCCGGGTGCTCCACATGGGGCCGCGAGCGGGTGAAGATGCCCACCTGCCCCGCCCCGATCCCCATCGGCCCGCTGCGCCTCAGCGCGAACTCGGCGGCGACAAGCGCCTGGCCCCACAGGCTGCGCAGCCGGTCGTTCAGGGTGATCGGCCGGGTGCAGCGATAATACATCCGCACCTGGTAATGGTCCTGCAGGTTCATGCCCACACCCGGCAGCTCGTGGCGCACCTCCACCCCCGCCGCCTGCAGTTCCGCGCCCGGCCCGATGCCGCTGAGCTGCAGGATATGCGGCGAGCCGATGGCGCCGGCCGACAGCAGCACTTCGGCCGCGGCGCGCACGGTATGGCTGGCGCCGCCCTGCCGGTAGGTCACCCCCGCCGCGCGGCCGCCCTCCAGCTCGATCCGCTCCACCAGCGCGCCGGTGCGCACCTCCAGATTGGCGCGGCCGCGCGCCGGGCGCAGATAGCCCCTGGCAGTCGAGCAGCGGAACCCCCGCCGCTTGGTCAGCTGGTAGTACCCGGCGCCCTCCTGGGTCGGCCCGTTGAAATCCGAGTTGGCGGGGATGCCGATCTCGACCGCTGCGCGGATATAGGCCTCGCAGATCGGATCGACCTCGTGCAGGTCCGAGACCGCCAGCGGGCCGCCGGTGCCGTGAAGGTCGTCGGCGCCGCGCTCCTGGTCCTCGGCCTTCCGGAAATAGGGCAGCACGTCGTCCCAGCCCCAGCCGGTGTTGCCCAGCTGCCGCCAGTGGTCGTAGTCCGCCGCCTGGCCGCGGATATAGACCAGCCCGTTGATCGCGCTCGAGCCTCCCAGCACCCGGCCCCGCGGCCAGGGCATCCGCCGGTTGGCGGTGCCCGGCTCCGGCTCGGTCTCGAACTGCCAGGCGAAGCGCGGGTCCCAGACGGTCTTGAAATAGCCCACGGGGATGTGCAGCCAGGGGTTGGTGTCCTCCGGCCCGGCCTCCAGCAGCAGCACCCGGTTGGCCGGGTCCTCGCTCAGCCGGTTGGCCAGCACGCAGCCCGCCGAACCGGCACCGACGATCACATAGTCGAACTCGCCCATCTGCATCCCCCATCGCCGATCTGCACGAGCCTAGTTCCAAGTCCGTGCCCTGAGAAGCCGGTAACGTTCCCCGGGGCGGTTGATTCCGCCGCCCGCCCCCTCTAGGAAAATCTGACAGTCTCTGCGAGCGAGGTATCCCATGGCGACGAGTGATCCCACCCTGCTGGTCTCGACCGAATGGCTGGCCGAGCGGCTGACCGCGCCGGACATCCGTATCCTCGACGCCAGCTATTTCCTGCCGGGCGATCCCCGCAACGCGCGCGAGGGCTACCTCAAGGCCCATATCCCGGGCGCCCGCTTCTTCGACATCGACGATATCGCCGACAGCCACTCACCGCTGCCGCACATGCTGCCGCCCGTCGAGAAGTTCGTCAGCAGGGTCCGCAAGATGGGCATCGGCGACGGCCACCGGGTGATCGTCTACGACCAGGCGGGCCTGTTCTCGGCGGCGCGGGTCTGGTGGACCTTCCGGGTCTTCGGCCACCAGGACGTGGCGGTGCTGGACGGCGGCCTGCCGAAATGGATCGCCGAGGACCGTCCGGTCGAAGACGAGGAGCCCGATCCGCGCGAGCGTCATTTCACCGGGCGGCGCAACGCCGCGATGGTGCGCGACGTGACCCAGGTCGCCAGCGCCGCCAAGCTGCGGGGCGAGCAGATCGTCGATGCGCGCGCTGCCGCCCGGTTCCGCGGCGAGGCGCCCGAGCCGCGTCCGGGACTGCGCGCCGGCCACATTCCCGGCGCGCGCAACGTGCCCTTCACCGATCTGCTGAACGCCGACGGAACCATGAAGCCGGTCGACGAGACCCGCGCCATATTCGAGGGCGCCGGGGTGGACCTGAAGCGGCCCATCGTCACCTCATGCGGCTCGGGCGTCACCGCGGCGGTGTTGACCCTGGCGCTGCACCGGATGGGGCACAGCCGCAATTCACTTTATGACGGGTCCTGGGTCGAGTGGGGCTCGTATCCGGACCTGGCCGTCGAGACCGGGCCGGCGAGGGACGGCGAGGCCTGATGACCGAGGGCAAGCCCGGCGAGACCGTGGAATACACGGTAACCTTTCTGGAGATGGCCGCGCGCCCGACGGCCCCGGTGCCGCCGGCGCCGGCGGGAATGTCGCTGGCATTGCTGGCGGCGAAGGACCCGCCGGCCGAGTATTTCCTCTACCTCTATTCCGGGGTCGGCGCGGCCCATGAATGGACCGACTGGCTGATGCGCCCGCGGGGCGAGTTGGAGGCCTTCGTCGCCGACCCGAAGATCGAGCTTTTCAGCCTTCTGGTGGACGGCTGGCCGGGCGGGTTCTTCGTGCTCGACACCCGCAAGACCGGGACCTGCGACCTGGCCTATTTCGGGCTGATGCCGCGGGCGGTCGGCCGTGGCCTCGCTGGCTGGCTGCTGGGCAGCGCGATCCACATGGGCTGGGACCGGCCCGGGGTCGAGACGATGACCCTCAACACCAATACGCTGGACCATCCCCGCGCGCTGGCGCTGTACCAGAAGATGGGCTTCACCCCGGTCCGGCGCGAGCAGCGCAGCCGGGTGCTGACCCGGCCGAGGGAGGTGTGAGGCCGACCCGAGTTTCCCCGTAGGGTGGGTCGTTCCGCGCGCCCCGCGCGCGGGTTGACCCACCGTCGCTCGCTGTGCATCGCTCAGGGCTGCAAGAATTCGAAATTCACTGCGTTTTCAATATCAGCCACATCGATCCGCTCAACTCTGACCGACATGCCGCTGCCGGTGACCAACACGTCGTGGCCGACCTGCTCGAACCGGAGGTCGGAGATGGAGCCCGCGCTGCCTCCAAATCGTATGAGGTCCACGCCCGGCTCGAAATCGGCGATGGTATCGACGTGGCCATCGGGGCCCGCCAGGAAGCGGTCCGCGCCGAGCCCGCCCAGGAGGTGATCCTCCCCCTCGTCACCTGCAAGGATATCGTCCCCGTCTTCGCCTCTGAGAAGGTCCTTCCCAACTCCACCATGAACGAGATCGTCGCCATCCTGGGCGAAAATCAAATCATCGCCAGCGCCCCCATAAATAGAATCGGAAGCCTCTCGTGCCCAAATAAGATCATCTCCTTCAGATCCTTCAATTAAATCGTCTCCACCCTTTGCGCGAATTATATTTCTTTTTCCGGTCAGAGGAGGTGATTTATGATCAGGCGATTTATAAATCGAGCAATCAGTCATAGCCCGCGCTATTCCCGATATCCCAAGCGTGACGACCGCACCCAAAACCTGCGTTGGAATCGACTGCTCGCAAAACTCGTGCTTTTTAATATTAGGACCTGTGCACCCCGCCAAGCTGAAGGCACCGAGCGAAAATGCGGCCAGCCGAACGACGGGCAGGCAGCGGGCCAATGCTGCACGGCTGGAGATATCGCTGCGGCCGGGCTTTGCCATTCAGAATCCTCTCACGCGCTGGCGCCACTACTGCACGATGCCACAACAAGAGCCTTTTCGACAGGAAATCCAAAGCCCGTCGCAGGGACGGTCGCTCCGCGCGCGCCCCGCGCGCGTGTTGGCCCACTATCGAACGCCCCTCAAACCCCCCCACGGCGGGTGAACCCGCCTTCGGCGGAACCACCCACTCCACTCGCGCATCACTCACGTGATCCCTTTATGGATTCAACGGGTTAGCATGATGTCCAAGCGTGGACATCCGCCCCGCGGCGGGGTTTTCCCCGCCACGGGGCAGTCATGTCAGGCGTGGGCCTTCTTGATCGCCTGGTCCAGGTCGGCGATCAGGTCGGCGGCGTCCTCGATGCCGATCGACAGCCGCACCACGTCGTTCGCGGCCCCGGCCATGGCGCGCTGCTCGTCCGAGAGCTGGCGGTGCGTCGTCGAGGCCGAGTGGATGATCAGCGAGCGCGCATCGCCCAGATTGGCCACGTGGCTGAAGATCTCGACGGAATCGACCATCTTCACGCAGGCCTCGTAGCCGCCCTTCAGCTGCACGGTGAACAGGGCCCCTGCCCCCTTCGGGCAGACCCTGCGGCCCCGCCGGTAATATGGGCTCGACTTCAGGCCCGCATAGGTGACCGAGGCGACGTTCGGGTGGCTCTCCAGCCAGTTGGCGATCTTCACCGCATTGGCCACGTGGCGCTCCATCCGCAGGCTCAGGGTCTCGATGCCCAGAAGCGTGATGAAGGCGTTCTGCGGCGCCTGGCAGCAGCCGAGGTCGCGCAGCCCCACCGCGTGGCCGTGGATGGTGAAGGCCAGCGAGCCGAAGGTCTCGTGGAACTTCAGGCCGTGATAGGCGGGCTCGGGCTGGCTGAGGCTGGGGAACTTGTCCGACGCCGACCAGTCGAACTTGCCGCTGTCGATCACCACGCCGCCCATGCAGGTGCCGTTGCCGGACAGGTACTTGGTGGTGGAATGCACCACCAGCGTAGCACCCAGCTCGATCGGGCGGCACAGATAGGGGGTGGCCGAGGTGTTGTCGACAATCAGCGGGATGCCCTTGCGGTCGGCGACCTGGGCGATCTTCGCCATGTCGGCGATATGGCCGCCCGGATTGGCGATCGACTCGCAGAAGATCGCCTTGGTGCGCTTGGTGCAGGCGCGCGAGATGTCGCCCATCTTGTCGATATCGACGAACTTCGCCTCCCAGCCAAACCGCTTGATGGTCTGGCTGAACTGGGTGACGGTGCCGCCGTAGAGCCGGTTCGACACCACGATATTGTCGCCCGGCCCCATCAGCGGGAACAGCGCCATGATCTGCGCCGCGTGGCCCGACGAGGTGGCCACGGCGCCGACCCCGCCCTCCAGCGCCGCGCACCGCTCCTGCAGCACGGCGACGGTGGGGTTGGTCAGCCGCGAATAGATGAAGCCGACCTCCTGCAGAGTGAACAGGGCCGCGGCGTGGTCGGCATCGCGGAAGCAGAAGGCGGTGGTCTGGTAGATCG
>DATHZU010000133.1:0-6382 GCA_035458445.1 Thermohalobaculum sp.
CCTGCCTCACAGACAAAGCTTTGCCACGACGGTCCGGTCTCTTGAGACTGAGCCGCCGAAGTGGACAAACCAATGGCGGCGACAGTGACAACCGCCGCGCCCGTAAGCCAATTGAGATATTTGGACATCATGACCTCCTTCATAACCCTCATGGAATCATGACCGACCCACGGGGAAAGACAAATGCAGACGGGTTGCCCGTCGCGCTTTTGCTCGCCCGATCAATTTCTCCTGGTTAGCCAACCGCACTTGAAGGGTGCCGATTGTCCGCAATGCGCGATCAGTCCAATGCTCCCGCGCATGGCATGCCCGCCTCAATTGTCACGGAGACTACCACAACCAACGTCTGTTTCACATTGTCATCCAATTATCGTTGATAGTGATTTGCCGCGGCGCTCAGAAGATACTTAGATTCAATGGGCTGACGCTGATGTCTCGTATGGGTCGATTGTGTTCTCTAATTGGTCACGGGTGAGCATTAACTATTTTATACTTTTAAAACAATAACTTGAATACCTTCTCAAGCTTGAGCAGGCCTCTCCCACGGCTCAGCCCATCGCCTTGGCGAAGCGCTCGAACAGGTAGTAGCTGTCCTGCGGGCCGGGGCTGGCCTCCGGGTGGTACTGGACCGAGAACACCGGCTTGCCCTCGACCCGCAGCCCGCAGTTCGAGCCGTCGAACAGCGACACATGGGTCTCGATCACGCCATCCGGCAGGCTGGCGGCATCCACCGCGAAGCCGTGGTTCATCGAGGTGATCTCGACCTTGCCAGTCTCCAGGTCCTTGACCGGGTGGTTGGCGCCGTGATGCCCGGTCGGCATCTTCACAGTCCTCGCCCCCAGGGCGAGGGCCAGCATCTGGTGGCCGAGGCAGATGCCGAAGACCGGCTTGCCCGCCGCCAGCACGCCCTGGATCATCGGCACCGCGTATTCCCCGGTCGCCGCCGGGTCGCCCGGCCCGTTCGACAGGAACACCCCGTCCGGATCATGGGCCAGCACCTCCTCGGCGGTGGCCGAGGCCGGCAGCACGGTCACGTCGCAGCCGACGCTGGCCAGGCAGCGCAGGATGTTGCGCTTGGCGCCGTAATCCACCGCCACGACCTTGTGGCGCGGCGCCTGCTGGCGGGCAAAGCCCTCGCCCCAGGCCCAGCGCATCTCGTCCCAGCGATAGGATTGCCGGCAGGTCACCTCGGCTGCCAGGTCGGCGCCCTCGAGCCCCGGGAACGCCTCAGCCGCGGCGATCAGCGCCGTGGTGTCGAAGACCCCGTCGGCGGCATGGGCGACGGCGGCATGGGGCATGCCCTGGTCGCGGATGCGCCGGGTCAGGCGGCGCGTGTCGATGCCCGAGACGCCGATCCGCCCGCGCCGCGCCAGCCAGGCCGACAGATGCCCCGCCGCGCGCCAGTTCGACGGCTGGGTCACGTCCCATTTCACCACCATGGCGCGGGCCACCGGGTCCGCGGTCTCGTCGTCCTCGGGGTTGGTGCCAACATTGCCGATGTGAGGAAAGGTAAAGGTCACGATCTGCCCGGCATAGGAGGGGTCGGTCATGATCTCCTGGTAGCCGGTCATCGCGGTGTTGAAGCAAAGCTCGCCCACCGTGACGCCAGTGGCGCCAAAGCCGCGCCCGAAGAACAGGGTCCCATCCGCCAGCGCGATGCAGCCCGTGGGCCGCCCGTCCTGCGCCTGGGCGCCGAAGATTTCCGCCTGATCCGATATGGCTGCTGACGACATGGCCGGTCCCGCTTCCCGTTCGCAAGCCCCGTTGCCGCCGCAAACCCGCCGAGCCGGGAGCGTCCCTGGCCCGAGACTTCCGCGCCGGCAACCTATTGCCCGGCAAAGGGGCCGTCAAGCCGCCGTTGAAATATAATTACCTCGCGATTACAATAGCTTACCAATCACACACCCAGTTGCCCCGCCGATCCGCCTGTTGTAGGCTCGACCGCTCCGGCCGCCCAGGCGGTCTCGCGCAAAAGGGGAATTCATGCGTGACCGGATCAACAGCGCCCTGAAGGACGCGATGCTGGCCAAGGACAAGCTGCGCACCAGCACGCTGCGCCTGATGCTGGCCGCGATCAAGGACCGCGACATCGCGCTGAGGGGCGAGGAAGGCGGCGGCGGGCTGGACGAGGCCGGGATCATGGCCTTGCTGGCGAAGATGGTGAAGCAGCGCGAGGAATCGGCGGCCACCTACGAGACCGCCGGCCGCATGGAACTGGCCGAGGGCGAGCGCGCCGAGATCGCGGTGATCAAGGATTTCCTGCCCAGGCCGATGTCCGAGGCCGAGGTCACCGCGGCGGTGAAAGCCGCGATCGCCGAGACCGGTGCCGAATCGATCCGCGACATGGGCAAGGTGATGGCCGCGCTGAAGGCGCAGTATACCGGCCGGATGGATTTCGGCGCCGTGGGCGGGCGGGTCAAGGCGACGCTCGGCTGACCGCACGCCCCCTCGGCCTTGCCCTCCCGACATCGTGGAACCGGCGTGAGACTATGACGGCGGCACCCTCCCGCCTGCCCCGGCAACCGCTTCTGCCGATCAAACCGTGACTTCCGCGCATTCGCCGGATACGCCTGTAGTCTCCTGGGGCACAACGGGACCCCGGCGGAGGAGCCGGGCACACGGGGTCGCGACGATGGTGAAGACGATTTCCTGCCGAATCCTTTGCGCCCTTTTCGCCGCGCTGCTCGTCGCCGTGCAACTCTCTCCAGCGCTGGCACAGGCGACCAAACCCGCGGGCCTGCCGGGCACAGTTGCGGCCGGGTCCGGCGGTGACGGGCCGGCTCTCCCCGATGAACTTTCGCCCGAGACGGTAGACTCCCTGCTCGCCCGGCTCACCGATGCCGAGATCCGGGCGCTGTTGCGCGACGAGTTGACCCGCCGTGCCGAGGAGCAGGCCGCGACCGAGACCGTCGAGGACCAGACCCTGGTCCAGATCCAGGCCCGGCTGACCGAGATGTCCGAAAAGATCAGGAGGAACCTCGAAATCTGGGGCAACGCGCTGGCGAATATCGGCAGCCGGCAGGAACCGATCCGGCAGAGGCTGGCGCGGGCCGATAGCGGCGTCACCGGCATGATCACCGCCTCGCTCGCCGTCGCGATCGCCGGAATCGGCGCGGCGCTGGCGCTCGGCTGGGTCACCGGGGCGTGGCGTCGCTGGCTGAAGGCACCCGTGCCGGGCGGCTACTGGGGCGGTGGATACTGGGAGAGGGTGGTGCGCACCGTCGCGCTCGGGGCGCTCGAACTGGCGCCGGTCTTCGTCTTCGTCTCCGTCACCCAGGGCGTCGCGCCCCTGGTCGCCGGGGCGCTGGGCCCGATGGTGGACTATGTCTGGATCTATCACGTCGGCGTTTCCTACAGCTGGGGCTTCATCATCATCGCCCGCCGCGCCTTCGCGCCGGACGCTCCGGACATCCGCATCGCCCATCTGGGCGACGCGGCGGCCGAAAACATCCAGTCCGTGGTTCGCAATGCGGTGATGATCGGCGCCGCCGGATGGCTGGTGGCGGGTCTCTCGCCGACCCTCGGACTCGGCTTCCCGCCGGCGCTGATCACCGTCGCGCTGGCGGGAACGGCTGTGGCAGCGATGCTGCTGGTCACCGCGCTCGGCAGCTACGCCCCGATCCGCGCCGCCGCATCCGGGACCCTGATCGGCGAGAGCGGCAATCCCGGCGCGCTGACCCGGATCGCCGTCGCCGCAGCGCCGGCTGCGCTGGTCGTCTACCTGACCGGGGCCTGGCTCTACTGGCTGGCCCATTGGCTCGAGAGCGGCCAGCAATGGCTCTACGGCCCCGCCGGCACCCTGGTCTACCTGCTGCTGCTGCCGATTGTCGACCGCGCCGGGCTCGAGCTGGTCCGCAGCATGACCAGCAGCGACTCGCCCGCTGCCCGGCGCTACCGGACCGTCTTCCACGACGCCTGGCGGATGCTGGTCGGCATCGCGTCGATCTTCGTCGTCGCCTGGCTCTGGGGCCTCGACCTGCTTGCGCTCGTCACCGGTCCCGCCGCACCGCGCTGGGCCGACACCGCCTTCGACATCGCGGTCACCCTGCTGCTGGCGCGCTTCGTCTGGAAGCTGATCCTCGCCGCGCTGCATCAGGAGCGGACCGCGGCCAGCGGCGCCGAGGACGACGACGAGGTGCCCGCCGCCACCCGGCTCGACACCCTGCTGCCGCTGTTGCGCAACGTGCTGCTGACCATCCTGGCCGGCGTCGTGGTGATGATCGTCCTCTCCGCGGCAGGCGTGAATATCGGGCCGCTGCTGGCCTCGGCCGGGATCGTCGGCATCGCGGTCGGCTTCGGCGCCCAGACCCTGGTGCGCGACATCTTTTCGGGCGCCTTCTTCCTGATCGACGACGCCTTCCGGGTCGGCGAGTACATCGAGCTCGACAAGGACCTGCGCGGCGAGGTCGAATCGATCTCGGTCCGCTCGCTGCAACTGCGCCATCACCGCGGACCCGTGGTCACCATCCCCTTCGGCGAGCTGAAGAGCGTCACGAACCACAACCGCGACTGGGTGATCTACAAGATGAGCTTCCGGATGGAGCCGGAAACCGACCCCAAGAAGGTCAAGAAGCTGGTCAAGGAGGTCGGCAAGGAGTTCCTCGCCCATCCCGAGCATGGCCCGAAGTTCATCGAACCGCTGAAGAGCCAGGGCGTCTACATGATCGACGACGACTCGGCGCAGGTGTTCCGGGTCAAGTTCAAGTGCAAGCCCCGCGCCCAGTTCGTGCTGCGGCGCGAGATCTACCACCGGCTGCGCGAGGTCTTCGCCCAGAACGGCATTGTCTTCGCCCGGCGCAAGGTCGAGGTGGTCTCGTCGGACGGCGACGACGTGGCCGGATCACTTGCGGCCGCCGCAGCGTCCGAAAAGCCACCGGCGCAGTAGAGGCCAGCCATCGATGGAACACAGACGTCCCACCAGCCTCGACCAGATGGTCCGCAGCCTGCAACACCTGGTTACCGATGAAGGCGTCGGCCGTGGCCTCGCCTACAAACCGGGCCCGACCGACATCTTCATCGCGCCCTACGCCAAATGCGGCACCACCTGGATGCAGCAGATCGTCCACGGGCTGCGCACGGGCGGGTCGATGGATTTCGACGAGATCACCGAGGTCATTCCCTTCCTCGAGGTCGCCCACGACATGGGGATCGACATCGATGCCCCGCAGGTGGCCGCGCCGCGGGTCTTCAAGTGCCATCTTGCCTGGGACGCCGTGCCCAAGGGCGGCCGCTACATCGTCGTCTTCCGCGACCCGGTCGACGCAATGGTCTCGATGTACCGGTTCTTCGAGGGCTGGTTCTTCGAGCCCGGCACGATCTCGCTCGCCGAGTTCGCCGGCCACTTCCTCGGCCGCGATCCGCGCAAGAACTACTGGGGCCATGCCGCCTCGTGGTGGCGGCAACGCGGTCGCGACGATGTGCTGGCCTTCGCCTTCGAGGAGATGAAGCGCGACCTGCCGGGGGTGGTGGACCGGGTGGCCGGTTTCATCGGCGGCGCGATCCCGCCCCAGACCCGCGCCCTCGCCACCGCACAGGCCAGCTTCGACTTCATGAAGCGCCACGAGCGGCAGTTCGACGACCACCTGGTCCGCCAGGCCCGCGACGCCGCCTGCGGCCTGCCGCCGGGCGGCGCCTCGTCGAAGGTCAACCAGGGCGAGGCCGGGCGAGGCGCGGCGGTGGTGACCCAGGACATCCGGGACCGGTTCTCCGAGCGGTGGCGGCAGACCATGACCGCCGAATTCGGCCTCGACTCGTACCAGGACCTGGTCCGCGCCCTGCGGGCCTGACGCACGGCTCGATCACCTGTCGGGCCGGCAGCCGCGCCACCCCGCCGCTTGCCCCTCTCCGGGCAATCCGCTAGGGAACGGCTCGATCCTGCCCGCCCCTGAAGACGGACCCAGCCGATGGCCAAGGACAAACAGAAGAAGACCCCGCGGCCCAAGGCCGAGACCCCGCGCGGGTTTCGCGACTATTTCGGGCAGGACGTGGTCGAGCGCCGCGAGATGCTGGACCGGATCTGCGAGGTCTACCACCACTACGGCTTCGACCCGCTGGAATCCTCCGCCGTCGAGACCGTCGAGGCGCTGGGCAAGTTCCTGCCCGATGTCGACCGCCCGAACGAGGGCATCTTCGCCTGGCAGGACGACGACGAGGCCTGGCTGGGCCTGCGCTACGACCTGACGGCACCCTTGGCGCGCGTGGTGGCCCAGCACCGGCTGGATTTACCCAACCCCTACCGCCGCTACGCGGTGGGGCCGGTCTGGCGCAACGAGAAGCCGGGGCCCGGGAGGTTCCGTCAGTTCTACCCGTGCGACGCCGACACCGTGGGCACCCCCACTGTGGCGGCGGACGCCGAGATCTGCATGATGCTGGCCGATGCCTT
>DATHZU010000134.1:0-2200 GCA_035458445.1 Thermohalobaculum sp.
CGCGTCGCCGATGACGGCCCGCGCCTCTTCATGGGCCCGGGTCTGCGCGTCCGGATCGCCCGCCAGCAGCAGCAGCGCCCAGGCCAGCGTCAGCGCCGTAGTGTCGTGACCGGCGACGATGAAGAACTGCATGTTGTGGACCAGTTCCTGCGGCGTCATCCGCCGCCCGGTCTCGGCATCCTCGGCGCGCATCATGTAGTCGAGCAGGTCGTCGGCCTTGCCGGTGGCGTGCCGGCGGCGGTCCTCGATCGCCTTGGCCACCATGGCGTGCATCACCTTCACCGGGCGGCGGCCCAGGATCGCGCCGGGGCGGGGGAACCAGTAGGGCACATGCAGGAAATCCAGCACCGAGGCGCGGCCCACGGTCTCGAAATAGCGGATGATCGCCGCGCCATAGGTGGCGGCGTCGAAATGGTCGCGGCCGGACAGCGCCACGTCGCAGATCACGTCGAAGGTGGCGGTGAGCATCTCGGACAGCATCTCGGCCTGGCCGCCCGAGGCCGCCAGCCGCTCCGCCGCGCGCTCGGCCGTGGCCGTCATCACCGGGGCCAACGCCACCACGTTTCGCTGGGCGAAGACCGGGGCGACGGCGCGGCGCTGCCAGCGCCACACCTCGCCCTCGACGGTGAACAGGCTGTCGCCGACGGCGGGGCGCAGCATCCGCAGCATCACCTCGGATTTCGGATAGTTGGCGACGTTGTCCAGGAAGATGCGCTTCAGCGCCGTCGGGTCCTGCACCATATGCCAGCGGCTACCGAGCCTGCCCGAGACGATGGGTTGCTTGTAGGCGATGCCGGGGATGATCTCGAGCACATTGCGCCGCGCCGCCCTCAGCGCCTGAAGCGGCGACAGGGGACGTGTCGGCGGATCGACTCGGGGCGGGACGTAGCTCATGGCGAAAGCCTAAGGCGGGGGGCCGGGCCGGCAAAGCGGATTTCAATGGGCAAGCCGCAGGCCGTCCTCATCCAAACCCGCTGCCACCCCTGGCGGCGTCTCGGCGCACCCCCTCTCTGTCTCTCCCCCTTTCCGGGGGAGAGGACGCCCGCCGGAAACGCTGGGGCCCTGGTCCCTCCCCCTGCAAGGGGGGAGGACAGGGGGGGGTCCGCGGCGGTGACTGACCCAGGCAGGCCCCGGTATCCCACGAGACGCGCCGCCGGTCACGCGCCGCCGATCTTCTCCAGATCGTAGGGGGTGGTTTGATAGACCTCGTTGATCCAGTTGCCGAAAAGCAGGTGCGCATGGCTGCGCCAGCGGTTCTCGGGCGGCTGGGCCGGGTCGTCGTCGTGGTAGTAGTTGACCGGCAGGTTGATCGGCGTACCCGCTGCCACGTCGCGCTTGTATTCCTCGTCCAGCGAGGTGGTGTCGTACTCGATGTGGTTGAACATGTAGAGCGCCCGGTGGCCCGCATCCTCGATCAGGCAGGGGCCGGTCTCGGGCGCGCGCATCAGCACGTTGAGGCCGTGGTCCGGCGGCAGCTCGGGCTCGCGGATTTCGGTCCATCGGCTGATCGGGATGGTGAAATCGTCCGAGAAGCCGCGCAGATAGGGCGAGGCGGGCGCGCAGTTCTGGTGGCGGAAGCAGCCAAAGGCCTTGTGCGCCAGCGCGTGCTTGGCGACGCCGTGGAAGTGGTGCAGCATCGCCTGGGCACCCCAGCAGATCGCGAAGGTCGAATGCACATGGGACTGGGTCCAGTCGAACACCTGCACCAGCTCGTCCCAGTAGGTGACCTGCTCGAACTCCAGCAACTCGATCGGCGCGCCGGTGATTATGAAGCCGTCGAACTTGCGGCCCCGGACCTCGGCAAAGGGGGCGTAGAACGCCTCCATGTGCTGTTCGGAGGTGTTCTTCGACTGGTGCTCGGTCATCCTGACCAGCGTCAGCTCGATCTGCAGGGGCGTTGCGCCGATCAGACGGGCGAACCGAGACCCAGTTCGGCATCAGGTTCAACAGCCCGATCTGCAGCGGACGGATATCCTGGCGTTGCGCCGTCTCCTCGGACATCACCATCACGCCCTCGCGCCTGAGCACGTCATGGGCGGGCAGCGATGCGGGGATCTTGATCGGCATAGACGCCTCTTTCGTCGGCAGTTTTCCGGAACGGATCAGATAGAGCGCATGGGCGTCCGGTGCAAGCGGCGAACCGCCGGCGCCGGCAGGCGGGCGCCGCCGCCCCCTCCCTAACCCTCCCCCCAGAGGGGGG
>DATHZU010000135.1:0-8447 GCA_035458445.1 Thermohalobaculum sp.
TCTTGCAGGCGCGCCTATGCGTCAGTGGGGCGCGCGAAGAATTCCGAGGCCCCGTTACCTACTCATCCGGCGGGCGGTGTCAAGGCATTTCGCGCCGCATCCCGGCCCGCCGCCTGAGCCAGAGCGCCCTGCCCAGCGCCAGCGTCAGATAGGCGGCCGCAACCGCCGCGGCGCCGACCAGCAGCCCGTCCGGGGGGAGCGCATCCATCGCCGCGCCGAATGTCAGCGGTGCCGCCAGCGCCCCGAATCCATAGGCCAGCACGACGGCGGCGTTCGCCACCGCCAGACGGTTGCCCTTGTACCGCGCGCCCATCTCGGTCAGCGCGATCGAATAGAGCCCCACGGAAGTCGCGCCCCAGAACGCCGAGAAGGCGGCCAATGCGGGGAACGAAGGTGCCGTCAGCACCATGCCCAGCGGCGCGACGATGCAGCAGGCGGCGATGCCGATCAGAAGGGCTCGCCGGTCGAAGCGGTCGGCGGCCCAGCCCAGCGGCATCTGCAGTGCCATCGAGCCCAAAGCGAAGACCGACAGCAGGAGCGCGGCATCTGCCTCGGCCAGCCCCGAGCGCACGCCCCAGACCGCGACCAGCGCCATCGCGCCGAATTCGATGGTGCCGAACAAGGTCACCCCGAACACCACGGTCGGTGCGGCGACAAACATTGCCAGCGCCGCCAGTGGCGAGGCGGTTTCGCCGTCATCGGTCGCCGGCGCTGTCGCCAGCCCCCAGGAGATCGGGATCAGCCCCGCCAGCATGACCGCGCAGGCGGCGACGAAGGGCAGCGAGCCGGTCAGGCCTGTCAGCTTCAGGAGCGCCGGACCCAGCGCGAAGCCGCCGGAGACGCACAGTGCGTAGACCGCGATGATCCGTCCACGCGAAGCTTCCGGCGCAGCGGCCACGATCCAGAATTCCGAGGCGAAGAACAGGATCGTGGCGGCAAAACCGTAGGCCAGCCGCAGCCCGGTCAGCAGCCAGTAATCCTCGATCAGCGGGATCATCAGGAACATCGCGCCCAGGGCCAGCGCCGCTCCGATCATCGAGCGCCCCATCCCCGCCCGCCGCAACATCGTCGGCATCAACGGGGCGGCAGTGACCATGCCGAGCGCCGCCGCCATGGCGTTCAGGCCGATGGCCGCGCCGCTGGTGCCCGCGCGCTCCAGCATCAGCGCGAACAGCGGATAGCTCATGGCCAGCGCGATGCCGAACAGCGTGATCGCCGTGATCGGTGCGATCTGGGCGCGGAGCGCGGAGAGTCGGGCGAGGGCCATCGTGGAATACGCTCAGAGAGGCTCGATGAAGGACCGGCCTCCAGCGTGGTGGAAGAAGGGTGCCGGGCGCTCGTCGCCGGGGGCCGCCAGCCGTGCCTCGATCTCCGCCAGCACGACGCCGGTGATGAAGGGCAGATCCAGTTGCCGCGCCTCGGCCAGGGTCAACCAGCTGAGAAAGGACAACTCGCTGTCCGCCCGCGAGAAATCCGACGCGTCGCCGCTCACCCTGGAGGCATCGGCCAGGAAGAAGCGCGCGTCGAAGCGGCGCGGGCGCCCGGGCGGCGTGATCGCACGGAAGATGAACTCCAGCGCATCCGCCGCCGGGTGGTGGCCCTCGGCGAAAAAGCTCTGCCACGCCGGAGGCGGGTTCGCGGGGCGCGGGCCGGAGGGGAGCGACAGCGCCAGTCCCGTTTCCTCCCAAAGCTCGCGGATTGCCGACATCGCCAGCGCATCGGCCAGGCCGGCAGGCGCCTGCCGCTCGAGTTGCGCGCGGCAGCGTGGGGCGAGCGGACTGGCCACCGGGACCGCGGCATCGCCGAGATCGACCGCGCCCCCCGGAAACACGAACTTCGAGGGCATGAAGGCCGCGCCGGCGCCGCGTTGCCCCATCAAGACGCGCGGCACGTCCTGGTCGCGGCGGATCACCACCACGGTCGCGGCATTGCGGACGGCGTCTTTCGGCGGGGCGTTCACGGGCGAGGTCCGGTCAAGGTGGGGAATCCGCGGACTATGCAGGCCGCCGCCTCAACTGTCCAGATCACGAAGTGCATCTTTGGCGGCGCCCGAGCGGCTGTCGCGCCGGCGTCACTCGGATCTGCCGAACCCGTGCATGCGGTTTGCCCACTGGAAGGCGATCACCGCGCCTTTGACGCGCGGCAGCAGCCACAGGGTCAGGCCCAGGGTCAGAACCGGCCACACAGACCAATGCACCCACATCGGCGGGTGGAAGGCGGTCTCAACGGTCAGCAGCCCGCTGACGAGGACATGGCCGATGATCAGGATGGTCGCCCAGGCAGGCAGGTCGTCGGCGCGGTGGTGGTGGAATTCCTCGCCGCAGGACGGACAGGCGCGCCGCACCTGCAGGAAGCCGGTCATCATCGGGCCTCCCCCGCAGCTGGGGCAACGGCGCCGCCAGCCGCGCAGCAGCGCGGGCACCAGGGCACGTTCCGACGGGGCGGACGCGGTGTGCGGGTCGATATCGCCGACGATATGCAGATTGAGGTTCTGGTGCATGATACAAGATTAGCGCTCGCGCCGGGTCATGGCACCTGTGCAAACTGTCTTGCGGCACCATGTCGCGAAGCGCGATCATTCTCGCGATGCCGGGCGACGGAACTCCGCTCCGGCTGCGTTCAGGAAGCGACACGGGGCGACTGCCCGGTCGTTCGCAAGGTGAGGTACGAAATGAAACCCCTACTCGTACTCGTTCTGGCAGCATCGGCCATGGCGGTGCCTGCTCTCGCCGACATGTGGGACGGCGGCCATGGGGCCAAGCACCACATGGGCGGTGGGATGACGCAGCGAATGGACCTGAACGGAGACGGCAAGGTCAGTGCCGCCGAGGCCGAGGCAGTCCGCACGGTGATGTTCCTGCGATGGGACACCGATGGCGATGGCGTGGTCACCGAGTACGAGATGATCGAGCGCATCATGGCACGGATCAAGCGCCGCATCGCCAAACGGTTTGAAATGCACGACGTGAACGGCGATGGTCGGATCGAACAGGCGGAGTTCGCGGAATCCTCCGCCGCGCGGTTCGCCGAGATGGATGCGGATGGCGATGGCAGTCTCGCAGGTGAGGAATTGCCCGCGATGCACCGCCACCGCCACGGCGACCGCCATGGAGGAATGCGGCACGGCATGCCGGGGAACTGACCGGCGCCATTCGGGGGGAGGAGCAGGGCAGGGGTGATGACGGCCATGCTGGACACGCAGACCTTCGATCACGACGCCCTGCTGCTCGAGCGGTTCGCGGCCGGCGACCATTCGGCGGCACGGAGCCTGACCGAGCAGCTGTTGCCGGCGGTGGTGCGCCAGGCGTGGCGCATACTTGGTGACGAGGCGGAGGCGGAGGACGTGGCACAGGAGGCGATGCTCAAGCTGTGGCGGCAGGCGTCGGACTGGCGCGCCGGTGAGGCACGGGTGTCGACCTGGCTCTACCGGGTGACCCGGAACCTGTGCATCGACCGCATCCGCAAGCGGAGGCCGACGGCGGATATCGAGAATGTGGCCGAGCCTGCCGACCCCGCGCCGACGGTGCTGGAACGGTTGGCCAGCAGCGAGGAAAGCCGGGCGCTGGCCCGCGCCATCCTGGCCCTGCCGGAACGCCAGCGCCAGGCGCTGGTGCTGCGGCACTTCGACGGGCTCGGCAACCCGGAAATCGCGGACCGGCTGGAGAGTTCGGTCGAGGCCGTGGAAAGCCTGCTGGCGCGCGCCCGGCGCCAGCTGGCAGAGTTGTTCAAGGAGAGAGGCGATGACTGACAAGCATCCGTTCGATCTGGACGCCGCCTTCGCGGCACTGGAGCGTGACGAGCGCGCGGCCCGGCCGCAGCCCTCGGACGCGCTCGTCGCCCTGGTTCTTGCCGATGCGGCCGAAGTGGCTGCGGCGGGTCGGCCGGCCACAGCTACCGCGCCGCGCCAAAGCGCGCCGGAGGCTCCGGGCTGGCTGCGGTTCTTCGGCTTTGCCGATGCCTGGGCCGGCGCTGCGGCGGCTGCCGTGCTGCTGTTCCTGGCTGCCGGATTCGGGGTCGGTTACGAGGCCGGACCGGAGCTGCTCGCCGGGACCGGATTCGACTCGGCGTTTGGCGGCGAGCCCGTACAGTTGGCGGATGCTGGCGACGCCCTGTTCGGGGTCGAGGACGCATTGTGAGGAGTGGGGTGTGATGGCGGACACCGGGGGAAAGATAAGCTGGAAGCGCGCGCCGGCGTGGATGAAACTGCTGCTGGTGGTCTCGCTGATCGGGAACGCGGCGATCGCCGGCATGGCTGGCGGCTGGATGGCCCGCGACGAGCGGCAGCCGAACGAGCCCGGCCTCAGCCGCCAGCAGACCCGGATCCTGCACATGGTGCCGGAGGCGCGGCGCGACGAGGCGCGCGAAATCCTGCTGTCGCGCAGCGACGAGATCGCCGCCGCCCGCGAGGTCATGCGGTCCACCCAGCAAAAGATGCTGGAGGCGATCCGGGCCGAACCGTTCTCGCCCGAGCAGTTCAAGGCGGCTCTGGCCGAGCGGCGGGCGGCGAGCAGCGAGGTCTGGGGAACCGGCTACGAGCAGCTGGCCGAGATCGCGGGGAAACTGACCGCCGCCGAGCGCGCCCAGATGGCGGATGCGATGGAAGAGCGGTACCGGCGCTGGACCGAGCGGCGGCAGCGCGGCCAGTAGTGCGCCCAGCCTTTCAGGCGATCCGGTAAGGCAGCACCTCGCGCCGGTTCGGGTCCACCACCAGCGCCTTTTCCA
Source organism: Thermohalobaculum sp. (assembly GCA_035458445.1). Lineage (GTDB taxonomy): Bacteria > Pseudomonadota > Alphaproteobacteria > Rhodobacterales > Rhodobacteraceae > Thermohalobaculum. The sequence continues at coordinate 4,723 of DATHZU010000135.1, forward strand.
CCGGCGGCACCGAGCGCTGGTGGCAGTTCGTCCGCTCGCAAATCCGGCAACTCACCCCGATCGGTTCGAAAGCGGCAGCATTCGTTGTGTCGAGATCGTCGCCATAGACCAGCGCCCCCGCATATTTCACCTCGCACCCCAGGGCGATGGCATAGCGCCGGGCAGGGGCCCGGTAGTGGCTGCCGGGTTTGATCACGTCGCGGGCCAGACAGATATAGCGCACACCGTCCGGTGTCTCGGCCAACTGGCGCAGGATGCGGCCGGGCGTTGCGAACGCCTGATGCACGTTCCACAGCGGGCAGGCGCCGCCGAAGCGGGCGAATTGCAGCCGGGTCGAGGAATGCCGCTTGGTGATCGTTCCTGCCTGGTCGACGCGGGCGAAGAAGAAGGGGATGCCCTTGGCCCCGGGCCGCTGCAGGGTCGACAGCCGGTGCCCGGTCTGCTCGACCGAGGTGCCGAAGCGGTTGGCCATCGCGTCGAGATCGTGGCGCAGTTCGCGCGCCGCTGCCAGCGTCTCCTCGTAGGGCAGGATCGCGGCCCCGGCGAAATAGTTCGCCAGCCCGATCCGGGCGATGTCGCGTGCTTCGGAGCTGCGGAAGCGGGCCAGGTCCAGCGTCGCCTCGATGAGCCCGTCATGGGCGATCAACGCCACCTGGTGGGCAAGCTGGAAGGCGTGGGTGGCGGCGCCGCCCTCTTCGGCGAGCGTCAGGACCTTGGTTGCCGGGTCGTAGCGCCGCATGGCATCGCCTGAAAACTCGGTCCGCACGCCGCGGTGCTGTTCCAGCCAGGCCATCCCGGCGGCAAGCTTGTCGCGGCCCTGGAAGCGCGCCGTGCGGGCGAATTGCTCCGCCGCCCGGTCGACCGCGTCGATATAGTTGTCGCAGTAGTGGAAGAAATCGCGCACCTCTTCCCAGGGCATCGGAGTCAGCCCGCCGGACGGGCGGTCCAGCGCCTCGTCCAGGCTCGCCAAACGCTCCTGGCCCTGGCGGTAGGCGCGATGCAGCGCCAGGAAGGCATGGGCGAGCCCCGGTGCGTTGCCGGTGACGATCTGCAGTTCCGCGCGGCTGTGGGGGGTGTCGCGGAACACCGGATCGGCCATTGCCTCGCGCAGGTCGGCCATCAGACGGTCGCTCTCGTCCATCGAGAACACCGCCACATCGATGCCGAAGACTTCGGCCAGCCGGTGAACCACCTCGCGGCTGACTGGTCGGTTATTGCGCTCCATCTGGTTCAGGTAGCTGAGGCTGACCCCCAGCTTGCGGGCGAAAGCGGTCTGGGTGAGGCCCAGGCCGCGCCGCAATTCGCCGAGCCGTGCCCCGGCATAAATCTTTCGCGCCGTCATCGGCTATTCCCCGGGAGGTTCCGTTCTTTGCATCTTCGCAAAAAATATTCGCAAATACCATAGCCTTTGCAGCGGCGATTCGCCAGAACGTGACAAACGATGACGCGGCAGGGGAGGCAACGCCATGAAGGATATCCTCGGACAGTTGGAGGCCCGCCGGGCCGAGGCCCGCCTCGGCGGCGGCCAGAAGCGGATCGACGCGCAGCATTCGAAGGGCAAGCTGACGGCGCGCGAGCGCATCGAGCTGCTGCTCGACGAGGACAGCTTCGAGGAATTCGACATGTTCGTCGCGCACCGCTGCACCGATTTCGGCATGGACGAGGTCAAGATGCCGGGCGACGGCGTCGTCACCGGCTGGGGCACGGTGAACGGGCGGCAGGTCTATGTGTTCAGCCAGGACTTCACCGTCTTCGGCGGCTCTCTGTCCGAGACCCACGCCCAGAAGATCTGCAAGATCATGGACATGGCGATGAAGGTCGGCGCCCCGGTGATCGGCCTGAACGACTCGGGCGGCGCCCGCATCCAGGAAGGCGTCGCCTCGCTGGCCGGCTATGCGGACGTGTTCCAGCGCAACATCATGGCCTCGGGCGTGGTGCCGCAGATCAGCGTCATCATGGGGCCATGCGCGGGCGGCGCGGTCTACTCGCCAGCCATGACCGACTTCATCTTCATGGTCCGCGATTCCAGCTACATGTTCGTCACCGGCCCGGACGTGGTGAAGACCGTGACCAACGAGATCGTCACCGCCGAGGAATTGGGCGGCGCGAAGACCCACACCTCGAAGTCCTCGGTCGCCGACGGCGCCTTCGAGAACGATGTCGAGGCGCTGGCCGAAGTGCGCCGGCTGATCGACTTCCTGCCGCTCTCGAACCGCGAGAAGCCGCCGGTTCGGCCCTTCTTCGACGCACCGAACCGCGAGGAGGAAGCGCTCGACAGCCTGGTGCCCGAGAACCCGAACCAGCCCTACGACATGCACGAGCTGATCCGGAAGACCGCGGACGAGGGTGATTTCTACGAGATCCAGAAGGACTACGCGAAGAACATCATCACCGGCTTCATCCGGCTCGAGGGCGAGACCGTGGGCGTGGTGGCCAATCAGCCGCTGGTTCTGGCGGGCTGCCTGGACATCGATTCCAGCCGCAAGGCGGCGCGCTTCGTGCGCTTCTGTGACTGCTTCTCGATCCCGATCCTGACCTTCGTCGACGTGCCCGGCTTCCTGCCGGGGACCAGCCAGGAATATGGCGGGGTCATCAAGCACGGCGCCAAGCTGCTGTTCGCCTATGGCGAGGCGACGGTGCCGAAGGTGACCGTGATCACCCGCAAGGCCTATGGCGGCGCCTATGACGTCATGGCCTCGAAGCACCTGCGCGGCGACATCAACTATGCCTGGCCGACCGCCGAGATCGCGGTCATGGGCGCCAAGGGCGCGACCGAGATCCTGTACCGGTCCGAGCTGGGCGACGCCGAGAAGATCGCCGGGCGCACCAAGGACTACGAGACCCGCTTCGCCAACCCGTTCGTGGCGGCGGAAAAGGGCTTCATCGACGAGGTGATCATGCCCCACTCGACCCGGCGGCGGGTGGCCAAGTCCTTCGCGGCGCTGCGCGGCAAGCAGTTGCAGAACCCGTGGAAGAAGCACGACAACATTCCGCTGTGAGGGGGCGATCCTGATGTTCAAGCATCGCGGCTTCCCGGAATACGTGCCCGGCACCGACGACAAGGTGACGATCCGGCGGGCGGGCAAGCGGCCGACGGCCCTGAAGCCGCGCGAGCGGTTTCGCGACCGCAAGCCCCAGGCGCGGCGGTCGGACGCCTATTTCCTCGCCTTGCTGGTCGACCGATACGGCGACCGCCCTTTCGAGCGGGGCAATCTGGACGCCGGGCGGATCAACTGGCTGCTGGGGCGCGAGATCGTCGCGACCACGCGGGATTTCGACCCGGAATCCTACGAGACCGAGCTCAGGCTCGACCTCGCGGCGGTTCGGGCCAGCTTTCCCGAGGTTCTGGAAGCGGGAGGCGGCGCATGAATCGTAATCACGTAATTGTCACAACGAAACAAAAAGCTACCGGCTTTGGCTGTCATTCCGGTGCAGCTTGCGATATCCTGTCTGGACGAACTGATCGGACCAAACTGGAGAATCCGTCATGCGCATTGTCCCGGGTATCCTTTTCGGCGTTGCCGCGCTTTCCCTTGCGGCCTGTAGTGCGGATCGCGGAACCCGGGCGCTGGAAGGCGCCGGGATCGGCGGTGCGGTCGGCGCGGTGGGCACGGCCGTTGTCGGCGGGCCGGTTCTCGTCGGCGCCGCGGTTGGCGCGGCGGCCGGTGCGGTTACCGGCGCTGTCACCAGCGAAAAGCAGATCGACCTCAACAACTGACGCCCTA
>DATHZU010000136.1:0-30048 GCA_035458445.1 Thermohalobaculum sp.
CCGCGTGCGAACAGGGTCGCGAAATCGGCGCCCGGCGGCAGGGCGAAGACCCTGGGGCCTGGCGTGGCGAACAGGCTCATTCGCCGGCCTCCGCCAGGGCCGATTCCGCCTCTGCCAACCCAGCGGGCGTGCCCACATCGACCCAGGTGCCCGGATAGGTCACCGCCGCCAGCCGCCCCTTCGCCAGTAGCGCGTCCCAGACCAGATTGACCGAGAACGGCCCCTGCGGCGCTCCGGCGAAGGCCCCGGGAGCAATGACCTGAGCGCCGGTATAGACCAGGGGCGCCGCCGCGGCGGTCCCGCGGCGGGCCGGGGCAGCGCCCTCGGCCTCGAGGAAGAAATCGCCCGCCCGGGCATAGCCCCGTACCCGCGCGCGCGGCACCAGCAGCAGCAGCGCATCCATCCGTGCCGCGTCCCATGCCCCGGCGAGGCAGGCGAGCGGGTTCGGCCCGGCCCAGACGGCGTCGCTGTTGACCGCGTAGAACGGTTCCGCCCCCAACAGCGGCAGTGCCTGCACGATGCCGCCGCCGGTTTCCAGGATCACCGGCTGCTCGTCGGAGAAGCAGATTTCGGGCACCGCGCGCGCCGCCAGATGGGCGCGGATCATGCCGCCCAGGTAATGCAGGTTCACCACCGCCCGGCGCACGCCCGCCGCCGCCGCATGGTCCAGCACCAGATCGATCATCGGGCGCCCCGCCACCCGCAGCAGCGGCTTGGGGCAGGCATCGGTCAGGGGCCGCATCCGGGTGCCGAACCCGGCGGCCAGGATCATCGCCGTCCGGGGGCCGGTCATCGCGCCACCTGTGCCGCCACTCGGGCCAGCGTCGAACGGTCCGGCACCGGCACATGCCGCGCCACCCATTTGCGCAACGGCGCCAGATCGGGATGCGCCAGATCGGCCACTAAATGCCCCCAGACCCGGGGGATCAGGTCCAGGTAACGGGGCTTCAGGTCGCGGATCGCGAGGCGCGCGAAGATACCGACGATCTTCAGGTTCCGCTGCGCTCCCAACGCCGCATAGACGGCGCGGAATGCCTCCGGCGCAGTGCCGTGGCGCGCCAGATACCGCGCAATCATCGCCTGGCGCAGCTCGGCGGAGGTGTCGCGCCGCGCGTCCTCCAGCAGCGACACCAGATCATAGGCCGGGTGCCCGGCCAGCGCGTCCTGATAATCCAGCAGCCCGACCCGCGCCGGGCCCTGGCGCCTGGGCAGCCAGATCAGGTTCTCGGCGTGGTAGTCGCGCAGCACCAGCACCTCGCGGGCGCCTGCCACAGCCGCTGTCGCCTGCGCCGCCAGCGCATCGAACTCGGCGGCGAGGTCCGTCGGCACCTCGGTCCCCGCCGCCGGCATCCACCATTCGCGGACCAGCGCCGCCTCCCGCGCCAATACGGCGGCGTCATAGGGCGGCAGCGGAAGCCGGCACTCCGGCGGCCCGATCAGCGCAGGCGCCGGAACCGCCGCGAGATCGGCCAGAAGATCGACAGCCGCGCCGTAGAGCTCGGGCTCGCGGGCGGGCTCACGCACAAGCAGCCCGGCATAGAGGTCGTCGCCCAGGTCCTCGAGGATCAGGAAACCCTGCGCCAGATCGGCGGCCTCGATCCGGGGCGCCGACAGGCCCTGCCCGCGCAGCCAGTGGGTCACGGCCACGAAGGGGCGCACGTCCTCGCCTTTCTCGGGCGGCGAATCCATCAGCACGGCGCCCGGGTACCCGGGTTCTTCTGCCAGCCGCAGATAGCGCCGGTTCGAGGCGTCGCCCGCCAACGGCCGCATCGCCGCCGGATCGCGCCCGGCCCGGCGCAGAAACTCCGCCAGCGCCGTCTGCCGGTCGCTTCCGGTCATGTCCATTTAGCCAACATCCGAGCCACCGCCTCCCAGTCTGGCCCGACGAGCATTACCTCGGCATGACGCTCGTCCGGCCGCGTCCCGGCGGTCATCTGCACCTCGATCCGCCGCGCAGGCAGCGCCGCACCCAGCCGCTCGGGCCATTCCACCAGCACCAGCGCCGTTCCCATGGCCTCGCCGAGCCCCAGTTCCTCGATTTCGTCCACCTCGCCCGACAGCCGGTAGAGATCGGCGTGCCAAACCGCGCCCCGCGGCGTCTCGTAGATATTGACCAGGGTGTAGCTGGGCGAAGGAATCTCGGCCTCCGGATCGTCCATAAGGGCCCTGATAACCGCCCGGGCCAGCACGGACTTTCCTGCCCCGAGCGGACCCCGCAGCAGCACGGTGTCGCCGGGCGCCAGCAGCGCGGCCAACGCCGCCCCGAAGCGGGCGGTATCGCGCTCGCTCGGCAGGGCGAGCGCCGTATGGCTCGGGTCTTCGGTCATGATCGGGTCAGGGCGGGCCTCGGGGTTTCAGCGTTTCCCCTGTTAGCCCAAATCGGCGCCCGGTGTCAGCCGGTTCTCGTCCAATGCGGCGATCCGGTCGTCGTCGCGGGTCCGGAACGCGCAGACCGCCGACAGCGAAGTCCGATCGCCCCCACCCGCCAAGTGGAAGCTGCCGCCCTCGCGGGCGATCAGCCGCCGAAGGACCGGCAGAGCCAGGCTCTCCGCCTCGGCAAGCGCCAGGTCCGCTTCGCGGCCCGGCGGTAGTGTTTCGGCGGTGAATATCTCGACCGTGCCGTCCGGCCCCGCGCGGACGCCGAGCTCGACCAGCCCGCCGCCGCGGCAACGGCGGATCGCATCGGTCATCATGCCGAACACGAACTGGCGCAGCCTGCCGATGTCGCAGGCCAGGCACGGATCGCCCTCCGGCGGCACGATCCGCAGGCGCACCCCCTCCTCGGTGGCGCGCCGCTCCAGCAGCCTGCCGGTCAGCATCAGCACCTCGGCCAGCGGCAGGTCCGAACCCGGATCGCTGAGAGAGTCGATCTCGAGGGCGGCGAGTTCCGTCACCTCGTCGACGGTGGCCAGCAGGTGGCGTGCCGAGTCCAGCACGCCTTGCGCGTATTCGCGTTGGGCCGCGCTCAGATCGCCGAAGCGGGGATCGCTCATCAGCTGGGCGAAGCCGAAGACGGTGTTCAGCGGCGTGCGCAGACGGTGCGAGATCTGGTCCAGCACCGCAGCGCGCATCTCCTCGGCGGATTCCAGAGCCTCGTTGCGCTCGCGCAGTGCCAGCGCGATCCGCTCGCTGTCGGTGACGTCGCCGAAGACCGCCATGGTCGAGCCGTCCGGCAGCGGCACGAACCGCCCGCCCAGGATTCTGCCGTCACCCAGCGTCAGGCGCGCGTTCCAGGACTGCCGGGTCGCCTCGCCGGTGATGAAGGTCATCAGGCGGACCCAGACCTCGGTCTCGACGGTCAGGCCCCGGATCAACGGCAGCACATCGCGCGCATGCAGTCCCGGCCGGACGGTCTCGGCATCGGTGCCCCAGAATTCGTGGAAAGCGGTGTTGACCAGCTGCAGCAACCCGTCCGGGCCGAAGACCGCGAGCCCCTCGTCCAGCCGGTCCAGGGTGGCACGGCGCAGATCGACCGAATGCCGGTATTGCTGTTCGAGGCGCAGCCGCTCGGTCACGTCGTCGAAGACGAAGGCCAGAGACCCATGGGGATGCGGCCGCGCCAGCACGCGGATGTCCGAGCCATCGGCCAGATGCCACAGCTCCTCGTAATCCGCGGTCTCGGTGTTCTGGAACAGGTCGGTCAGCCGGCGCCGCCAGGCGTGAAAATCCGGCGTCTCCGGGATGCGCCGGTTGGCGCGGAGCGTGTCGATGATCTCGCGCAACTTCGGCTTGCGTGCCAGCCAGGCCGGATCGGCCTGCCACATCTGAGCCATGGCGGGATTGAACATCACCAGCGTCTCGTTGCGGTCGAAGATCGCCATGCCGACGGTAAGATGCGCAAAGGTCTCGGTCATCGTGTGCACGAACCGCGCCAGGGTCCGCTCGGACACCAGCGCCGTCGCGGCGTCGACGGCGATACCGTTGCAGCCGCCGCGGGAATCGGGAACCTCGATGGCGTCGAGCACAGCTACGGCAGCGTCGGAGCCTCCGGGAATTTGCAGCCGGAACCAGCTTTTGCCTGCCCCGGCGCCGGAATTTCGCGCCTCGGCGCGCTCGGCCGCCTGCGCCGCGACGGTTTCCGTCAGCAGCGAGCCGTCCGGCCTGCGCAGTCCCCCGGCGACCCAACTGACCGCTCCCGCCGCATCCCGGCTCCAGACCACCAGCGGAAGACCCGCCAGCAACCCATCCAGAACACCGACAGCGGCCGCCGGCGCGTCGATTTTCTCCGGACCCCGATCCCCGGGTTCGTCGCGAGCGTTTCCGGCATTGCGGATCGTCAAGCGGACGAGGCCGCCGCGAGGCTCGCCCGCAACTTCGTATTCCTGCCCATCGGCATCGCAGATCCGGGTCCGGAAACCCGCTCCCTCGCGCAGCAACCGGTCGGCAGCAGCCTCGGTCTCGGCCACCGCCTCGCCGAACTTCCGCCGCAGCAGCTGCGGCAGCGTCGCCTCGGTCATGGGGCCGAGCAGCGTCTCGGCATCGGCGCTGGCCGCCACGACGCCCTTGCTGTCCGCCAGCAGGACCGCCCCGTCCGCCAGATCGTAACGCCAGGCGTCCCGGGCGGCGGCCCCCAGCCGCCGGCGCACCGCAACCAACGCGGCGCAGATTGTCAGGCCAAGTGCGAACCCGACGCTCGCGGCGAATTCAACGCCGGTCAACGCCATGATGCGTCCCGCACGAACACTACCATCGGGACCACACGCACCCTTTCGCAATCCGTGGCCTGCAAGATGACGAACCCTTCCTGCTTATGGTTAACGAGATGCTAACTCCGCGCCCCAAACCGTCTGTTGCGTCCCAGTGGACCGCGGGCCACCTCTTTCGGCGTGACCAGAGACGCCACGGGCCAGATCAGCTCGATGATGGCGCCCGGCGGATGCGCCAGCTCGGCCGGTGCGTTCTGCGAGGTATCCTGCCGCATCCTGTAATCGCTGCCATTGGCAAAGGTGACCTGCGCCCCGGTCCGCTGCAACAGGGTCCGGGCGATGAACAGGCCCAGCCCCATGCCCTCGTAGTTATCCTCCTCGTCGCCATCGCGCGGCACTCCGCGACGCCTGGTGCTGACATAAGGCTCGCCGAGGCGCGGCATCAGGTCTGGCGGGAATCCCGGGCCATCGTCGCCGACGGCAATCCGGATCTCGGCGTCCCCGATGTCGATGTCGACCCAGACCGTGCGCGTGGCGAAGTCGACCGCGTTCTGGATCAGGTTTCGCAGCCCGTGGACCAGTTCCGGACTGCGCTCGACCTGCGGCTGGTCGTTACCCGGCTCGCTGGCCAGGGCGCCGTCGACCCGGATCACTACATTCTTGCCGCGTTTCGAATGGGGCGCCGCAGCCTCCTCGGCGATGGCCGAGATCGGCGCGACATGTATGTGGGTATCGTCGCGCCCGCCACGGCTGAGATCGGCCAGGATTTCGCCGCAGCGCTCGGCCTCGTGGCGGATCAGCGCCAGGTCCTCGGCCGCTTCCGGATTCCCCTTCAGATCGCGCGCCAGTTCGCTCGCCACCAGCTTTATGGTGGCGAGCGGCGTGCCGAGCTCGTGCGCGGTCGCCGCCGCGATGCCGCCGATCGCCGCCAGCCGCTGCTCGCGCGCCAGCGCGATCTGGGCGGCGGTCAGCGCCTGGCTCATGGCGTAACCCTCGACCGTGACCCGCCGCGCATAGACCGCCAGGAAGGCGATCGCGATCGCCAGCGCCGCCGCCACACCCGACCGGAACAGCTCCGGCGTCTCGAAGACGGTCCCGTCGGCCTGAACCAGTGGCATGTGGAAGGACGCCATCAACGTCACCGACGCCATGCCCGCGATCCCCAGCCACAGAGTCGATTGCAGCCGCAGCGCCGTGGCCGAGATCGTGACGGGCCCGATGATCAGCACCGCGAAGGGGTTGTTCAACCCGCCGGTCACCATCAGCAGCGTCACCAGCTGAGCCAGATCGAAAAACAGCGACAGCAATGTGCCCTGCTCGCTGAGGCGCTTCTCCGACGGAAAGATCAGATGGGCAACGATGTTGACCGAAGCCAGCGCCGAGATCAGCAGCGCGCAGGCGACCAGCGGAAGCTGGAAGCCCATGCCCTGGCTGGCCGCAAGCACGGCAATTGTCTGCCCTGCTACCGCCAGCCAGCGCAGCGCGACCAGGGTGCGCAGGCGAACCCAATCGCCCCGCGCCTCGAGGTTGAACAGATAGTGGCGTCGTCTACGCTTCATCGCCGCGATAATCGCCGGGCGCGCAGCCAAAGGGAAGCACGGATGCGCCCGGGTGAAACAAACTGCCGCGGCACCCCTTGCAATCGACGCCCCTTGCGCTTCCGTCGGTCAGGTTCTAGGTGGGGAAAAAGCGGAGGCATGCCGTGCGAAATCTGATCCTGGCGCTGGCGGGAGCCGTCTTCGTCGCCCTTGCAGCGGCGGCGATCTTCCTGGCGCTGCACAAGCCCGAGGACGCGCCGCTGTCGCCTGCCGCGGTAAATGTCGCCGGAGCCGAGATCGGCGGTCCCTTCACCCTGACCGACCAGAACGGCAACCGTGTCGCCAGCGCCGAGGTGATCGACGGCCCGACACTCATCTATTTCGGTTATACTTTCTGCCCCGATGTCTGTCCGGTGGACGTGGCGATCATGGCCTCCGCCGTCGACCTGCTGGACCAGCAGGGCTACCGGGTGAAGCCGGTTTTCATTACCGTCGATCCCGCCCGCGATACGCCCGAGGCGATGGGCTACTATGCGGAGGCGATGCATCCGCGCATGATCGGCCTGACCGGGACCGAGGCCGAGATCGAGGCCGCCGCCGATGCGTACAAGGTCTATTTCCAGCGCGTGGATCTCGAAAACTCGGCGGCAGGCTATTTGATGAACCATTCCACCCTTACCTATTTCATGATGCCGGACGGAATCCGCGGCCTGTTCCGCAACGGCTTCCCGCCCGAGGAGATGGCGGGAGAGGTCGCCCGTATCCTCAGCCGCGAGTGAGCCGCGTGCCGAATACGTCCGGCCGGTTCACCATCAGCACCCCCAGCGTGGTCAGCACTACGCCGCCGATCTCGACCGGCCCCAGAACCTCGCCGAACAGCGGCCAGGCCATCAGTGCCGTCGTCGTCGGCACCAGGAAGAACAGGCTGGCCACGCTGGATGCTGCCCCGTGCCGGATCAGGTAAAGCAGCAGCGACAGCGCACCAAGCGACATCACTACCACCAGCCAGCTCAGCGTCAGGGTGAACTCGATCGACCAGGTCACCTCGCGGGTCTCGAAGGCAAACGAGATCGGAATCAGGAAAGTCAGCGCCGCCAGGAACTGCACCAGGGTCGAGGCGCGCACCGGGTGGTCCGCTGCCTTGCGCTTTTGCAGGATCGAGGCGACGGCGATGGCGACCAGCGACGCCAGACAGAACGCCACGCCGCGCCAGTCGCCGATTCCGGCCTCCAGCTTGCGCAGCACGACCAGCCCGACCCCCAGGAATCCCAAGGCGATGCCGGCCCACTGTACCGGGTTCAGCCGCTCGCCCAGGAACTGGCGGGCGATGAAGGCGGTCAGCACCGGCTGCAGCCCGACGATCAGCGCCGAGACCCCGGCCTCGATCCCCATCGAGATCGCCTGGTAGACCCCGCCCAGATAGACCGCCTGCAGCAGCACCCCGATCAGCGCCGCCTCGCGCGCCTGCCGCCAGCTCAGCCAGCGGATCCGGGCCAGCAGCGCCCAGCACGCCAGCGCCAGCGTCACCAGCCCGAAGCGCAGAACCAGGAAGGTAGCTGGCTCCGCATAGGGCAGGCCGTACTTCGCGCCGATGAAGCCGGTGCTCCACAGCAGGACGAACAACGGTGCTGCGAGCGATTCAAGGCGTAGGACGGTGCGCATCGGGATCGGTTTCCGGCCGGTTCTGTCGCGGTGAAATTGACACGGCGCTGCATTGCGGGAAAGATCAACCGGAACTGACCGGAAACTTTTCGGCGGCGGGCGGCAGGGGGAAAGTAATGACCGAATTCAACGCGGCGATCGGCGCCGACAACTCGCTATTGGTGCTCGACGACGACGCGGCCTTCCGCCAGCGTCTGGCGCGGGCGATGGAGAAGCGGGGCTTCGCACCGGTCATGGCCGAGTCGGTCGCCGAGGGGCTGGCGATCACCCGCTCGCGGCCACCCGCATATGCGGTGGTCGACCTCCGGCTCGAGGACGGCAACGGCCTCGACGTGGTCGAGGCGCTCCGCGAGGTTCGCCCCGACAGCCGGGTGGTGGTGCTGACCGGCTACGGGGCCATCGCCACCGCCGTTGCGGCGGTCAAGATCGGTGCAACCGACTACCTCTCGAAACCCGCAGACGCCGACGACGTGGAAAAGGCCTTGCTGTCGACGGGCGACGACAAGCCGGCGCCGCCCGAGAACCCGATGTCGGCCGACCGGGTGCGCTGGGAGCATATCCAGCGGGTGTTCGAGCTTTGCGACCGCAACGTCTCGGAGACCGCGCGGCGGCTGAACATGCATCGGCGCACCCTGCAGCGAATCCTCGCCAAGCGCAGCCCGCGCTGACCACTGCCGCGAATCGCGAATTCCGGATATCATCCCCCGGCGCCCGATTTGGGCGTGCTTTGTTTGCGTGCCCTGGGGGGATACCAGAATGAACACTCGCTGTTTTCTCGCCGCGGCGGCGCTCGCGCTGCCGGCGGCATCGCCAGCCGTTTCGGAGACGCCGCTCGAACGCGGCGCCTATCTCGTGCAGACCATCGCGGCCTGCGGCAACTGCCATACGCCGATCGGCGAGGCCGGATTCGAGGCCGACAAGGAACTCGCCGGGCGCATGGTGATCGAGTTCCCGGAGTTCACCGCCTTTGCGCCGAACATCACCCCCGCGGGACGGGTCGCCGGCTGGAGCGATGACGAGCTGAAGCGCGCGATCCGCGAGGGGCTGCGCCCCGACGGCAGCCTGATCGGCCCGCCGATGCCGATCCCGCTTTACCGCGATCTGTCGGACAGCGACCTCGATGCCATCGTCGCCTATGTGCGTTCGCTGCCAGCGGTCGCGAACGAGGTGCCGCCATCCGAATACCGCATCCCGCTGCCGCCGGATTATGGCCCTCCGGTCGGTTCGGTGCCGGAGGTGCCGCGCGGCGTCACCGTCGAGTACGGCGCCTACCTTGCGGGCCCGGTGGCCCATTGCATCGAATGCCACACGCCGATGGGGCCCGAGGGGCATCCGGATTTCGAGCACCGGCTCGCCGCCGGCGGGTTCGAGTTCCCCGGCCCCTGGGGAGTCTCGGTCAGCGCCAACCTGACCCCGCATGAGGACGGCATCGCCCGCTGGACCGATGACGAGCTGATCCACATGATCACCACCGGCACCCGGCCCGACGGCTCGCCAATGGCGCCCCCGATGGGGTTCTCGTTCTACGCCGGGATTCACGAGGACGACCTGCGCGCGATCATCCTCTACCTGCGAAGCCTGCCCCCCCTGCCGAGCGGCCAGTAGGGCGCCTGCCTCCGGCCGGCCGCGGCCGAAACCGGCCGGCAGGACCCGCAAGACGAAAAATGCCCGCGCAACGCGCGGGCATTTTTTTTATCGGCGCCGGAGCGGTCCCGGCTAGATCGCCAGATATTCGTGGCGCAGATCCTCGTTGTCGAGCACCTCCTGCGCCGTGCCGTCGAACACTACCTGCCCCATGTCGAGGATGATGGCGCGGTCGGCCAGATGCAGCGCGGCGATGGCATTCTGCTCGACGATGATCGTCGTCATGCCGAGCTTCTTGATCTGCTCGAGCGTCCTCTCGATCTCCTGCACGATGACCGGGGCCAGCCCCTCGTAGGGCTCGTCCAGCAGCAACAGCTTGACGTCGCGCGCCAGAGTCCGGCCGATCGCCAGCATCTGCTGCTCGCCGCCGGAAAGGGTGGTACCCTCCTGCTTGCGCCGCTCTCCCAGCCGCGGGAACAGCTCGTAGATGCGCTCGATGCTCCAGCCATGCGGCGGCGCGATCTGCGCCAGCTGCAGGTTTTCCTCGACCGTCAGACCCTGGATGATGCGCCGGTCCTCGGGCACCAGGCCGATGCCGAGCCTCGACGCCTGGTAGGCCTTCATCTCGTGCAGCGGCTGGTGATCGAGCCAGATCTCGCCATGCCTCAGCGCCGGGTTATCGACCCGGGCGATGGCCCGCAGCGTCGAGGTCTTGCCGGCGCCGTTGCGGCCCAGGAGCGCGACGATCTCGCCCTCGCGGATGTCGAAGCTGACGCCCTGCACGATGTAGCTCTCGCCATAATAGGCGTGCAGATCCCAGGCCGAGAAATAGGCCGGCGCACCGCCCTGGGCGGTTTTCGGGGGAAGTCCAGGTGCAGACATGCCTTGAAACTGCCCCCCGCCGAAGAGCGTCGCGTCCGGACGCTGGTCGAGCTGCTGTGATCCGCTCATAGGTGGGCACCTCCCAGATAGGCTTCCTGGACCTTGGGGTTGCCCTTGATGTTCTCGGGCAAATCCTCGACGATAACCGTACCCTGCGCAAGCACCGATATCCGGTCGGCCAGCGAGAACACCACATGCATGTCGTGCTCGATGACCACCATGGTGATGCCGGTCGCGGCAATCTTCTTCAGCAGGTCGATGGTGTTGTTGGTGTCGGCCCGCGCCATTCCGGCGGTGGGCTCGTCCAGCAGCAGCAGTTTCGGCTCCTGTACCAGGCCCATGGCCAGCTCGAGGCGCCGCTTGTCGCCGCGCGACAGCTGGCTGGCGATGCTATTGGCCTTCTCGGCCAGACCAACCTCGGCCAGCATGTCCATGGCACGCTGGTGAACCGGACCCATGTGGCGCACCGGGTTCCAGGCGTTCAGGGTAAAGGCGCCATCGCGCTTGGCGAAGGCCGGGATCATCACGTTCTCGACCAGGCTCAGGTCGCCGAAGATCTCCGGCGTCTGGAACACACGGGCGACCCCGGCCTGATTGATCTCGTGCGGCTTGATCCCCAGGAGCGAGGTGCCGTTGAAGTCGACCGTCCCGGTATCCGGCTCGAGCCGGCCGACGAAGCAGTTCAAGAGCGTCGACTTGCCGGCGCCGTTCGGCCCGATGATGGCGTGGACGGTGCCCTCCTCGACCGTGAGGTTGACCTCGTTCAGGGCTTTCAGGCCGCCGAAGCGCTTGTTGACGTTGCGGACCGTGAGAATGGTCATTTCTCTCTCCCCCTCACTCGGCCGGAACGGTCGCGGCGTCCGGGGCGTCACCACCGCCGCCGCGCTTGCGGAATCTGGCCATCAGCCGGTTCATGCCCTCGACCAGCCCGCCCGGCAGGAAGATCACGATCACCATGAACAGCGCGCCCAGGGTCAGGTGCCAGCCCTCGCCGACGAAGGGGCCGATGATGGCCGTCATCAGGTCCGCGATCGGCCCGGGCAGGAACGAGAACCCTTCATGCAGGACGTGCTCGTTGATCTTCGAGAAGACTGCCTCGAAGTACTTGATGAAGCCGGCGCCCAGGACCGGACCCAGCATGGTGCCGGCACCGCCCAGGATGGTCATCAGCACCACTTCGCCCGAGGCGGTCCACTGCATCCGCTCGGCCCCGGCCAGCGGGTCCATGCAGGCCAGCAGCCCGCCGGCCAGGCCCGCATACATGCCCGAGATCACGAAGGCCGCAAGGGCGTATGGCTTGGTGTTGATCCCGGTATAGTTCAGTCGGTTCTGGTTGGTCTTGACCGCCTTCAGCATCAGCCCGAAGGGCGAGCGGAAGATCTTGAGCGCGATCCAGAAGGCCAGGATCAGGAACACCGCCGCGAAGTAGTAGCCGTAGTTGAACTGGGCCTCGAAGCCCAGGAATTCGGGCTTCCAGAACACCTCGTTCATCTTCAGGCCGAACAGATGCGTCGTGGTCGGGTCTCCCGCGGACATCAGATGCTGCGGGTCGTCGTTATAGACCTGCAGGCCGGTCTCGCCATTGGTGATCGGCGTCAGCACCGAATAGGCCAGCGCGAAACTCATTTGCGCGAAGGCCAGCGTCAGGATCGAGAAGTAGATGCCGGTCCGGCGCAGACTGATGAAGCCGATCAGCACCGAGAACAGCCCCGCCACGATGACGCTGAGGATGAGGGCCGGAACGACGTTGAAGCTGAGGAGCTTGAACATCCAGACCGCCGCATAGGAGCCGACGCCCAGGAAGGCGGCGTGGCCGAATGACAGGTACCCGGTCAGGCCGAACAGGATGTTGAAGCCGATCGCGAAGATGCCGTAGATGGCGAACTTCTGCAGCAGGTCGGGATAGGACGCCCCGAAGGGCGCCATGATGATCGGTCCCAGAACGACTGCGGCGATGAAGAACGTCAGCAGGGCCTTGTCGTTGTCGCGGGTCTTGGAAATCATCGGATCAGTCCTCCATCACGCCTTTGCGCCCCATCAGACCGCGCGGACGGGTCAGAAGGACAATGACGGCGACAAGGTAAATGACGATCTGGTCGATCGAGGGCAGGAAGATCGCCTCGAAGAACGACTTGACCTCGTTCATCGCGGCGAAGCTCTGCAGCACGCCCAGAAGAAAGCCGGCCGCGACCGCGCCCGACAGCGAGCCCATGCCGCCGACGACGACCACGACGAAGCTCAGCACCAGGAAGTCCATGCCCATGTGGTAGTTGGGCGAGTTGATCGGGGTGTACATCACCCCCGCCGTGCCGGCGACCGCGGCCGCCAGGCCGAACATGAAGGTGAAGCGCCGGTCGATATCGATGCCCAGCAGCCCCACCGTCTCGCGGTCGGCCATGCCGGCGCGGACCACCATTCCAAAGGTGGTGAACTGGAGGAAGGCAAACACCGAGCCGATGACCAGCGCCGCGAAGCCGAAATAGACCAGCCGCCAAAGCGGATAGATGATCTTGTTGGCCTCGAAGCCCAGCAGCAGCCCGAAATCGAACGAGCCCTGCAGCGCATCCGGCGCCGGGGTCGGAATCGGGTTGGCACCGTAGAACGCCTTGATGATCTCCTGGAGGACGATCGCGAGGCCGAAGGTCACCAGGATCTGGTCGGCATGGGCGCGCTTGTAGAAATGCTTGATCAGGCCGCGCTCCATGATCAGGCCGACGAGCAGCATGATCGGGATCGAGAACAGGATCGCCAGCGGCACCGACCAGTTCATGATCGCCAGGCCGGCGTCCCCGAACCAAACCTCCAGATAGGGGGTCTTGACCTCCAGCGGCCGGCCCAGGAAGTCGGTCTTCTCCGGATCGATGGCGATCTTCGAAATCGAGAAGATCTTGTTCAGTGTCACCGCGCAGAAGGCGCCGATCATGAACAGCGCGCCGTGGGCGAAGTTCACGACGCCGAGCGTGCCGAAGATCAGCGTCAGTCCCAATGCGATCAGCGCATAGGCGCTGCCCTTGTCGAGACCGTTCAGGATTTGCAGAAGAATGGCGTCCATTGATCTTACCTATCTGTCCGGGGAGCGGCCGCGCCGGTGGGCGCGGCCGCGATGGCTTGTCCGGGGCGCGAGACAGTGGCGCCCCATGGCTGTCCTCAGGCGCCCGGATTGCACGTGCCGAGGTCGCCACCGGCGAACATCGGGTGATCCGGCGCGTACTCGACCTGGGAACGCGGGGTCTTCTCGACGATCTCCAGCGTGTCGTACTCGGTGGTCGGGTTCTCGGCGCCCCGCACGACCAGCACGTCCTTGAAGCACTGGTGATCGGCGGCGCGGTACAGCGTCGGGCCGTTGCCCAGGCCGTCGAACTCGAAGCCCTCTAGGGCCGCGGCGACGTCGCAGGGGTTGAACGAGCCAGCACGCTGGACTGCGTCGGCATAGAGCAGGACCTGAGCATAGCAGGTCTGCGCCGAGTTCGACGGCGGGAAGCCGTACTTCTTGCCGAAGGACTGCACGAAGGCCTTGGTGCCCTCGTCGGTCAGCTGCCAGTTCCAGTTCATCGAGCCCAGCACGCCCTTGATGTTGGCGCCGGCGCCCTTGGCCATCAGTTCCGAGTACAGCGGAACGACGATCTCGAACTGCTTGCCGTTGACCTGCTTGTCGCGCAGACCGAACTGCACCGCCTGGGTCAGCGAGTTGACCATGTTGCCGCCGTAGTGGTTCAACACCAGCACGTCGGCGCCCGAGTTCAGGACCGGGGCGATGTAGGACGAGAAGTCGGTCTCGGCCAGCGGTGTCAGCACCGTGTTGGCGGTCTCCCAGCCGATGCCCTCGGTCGACGACACGATCGACTCCTGCTGGGTCCAGCCCCAGGTGTAGTCGGCGGTCAGGTGATAGGCACGGCGATCGGCGCCATAGGCGTTCTTCAGCACCGGGGCAAGCGCGGCGCCCGACATGTAGGCGTTGAAGAAGTGGCGGAAGCCGTTGGCCTTCTTGTCCTTGCCGGTGGTGTCGTTCGAGTGGGTCAGGCCGGCCATGAAGATGACGCCTGCCTCCTGGCAGAGGCCCTGCACGGCGACGGCGACGCCCGAGGACGAGCCGCCGTTGATCATGATGGCGCCGTCCTTCTCGATCATCGACTTGGCCGAGGCGCGGGCCGCGTCCGACTTGGTCTGGGTGTCGCCGGTGACGAACTGGACCTTCTTGCCCAGGATGCCGGTGCCGTCGAGCGCCTTCGACGAGAAGGTGCTGAGGCAGCCGCCGTCGCCCTCACCGTTCAGGTGCTCGACCGCCAGCTGCTGCGCGCGCAGCTCGTCCATGCCTTCGTCGGCATAGGGGCCGGTCTGGGGTACGTTGAAGCCAAGCGTGACCGTCGAGCCCTTCGGCTCGTTGGTGAAGCCGGCAGCCCAGGCCCTGGAGGTGAAGATGGTCGGCGTGGCCAGGCCAGCGCCAAGCACGGCGCTGCTCTTCAGCAGCCCGCGGCGGTCGATTGTAAATTTGCTCATACGAGAGCCTCCCGAAACTCGTTCCCTGAGAACCGCCCTCGCCTGGTGAAGTCTGGCGCGGCGGCCGGACAATCTCATTGCCCGGCGGCGATCATGGTTGAAAATTGTCAAACCATCAATAAATACTTGATATCATGCCGGAATTTAGTAAATTTGACGACAGGCATATTCGGCAATTTGTCAATTATTGACACTGCGCAGCGACAAGACCCTGCCCATGAAGGGAAAATCGACATGCAGAGGGACATCCTGGGGACCCGCATCCGCGAGCGCCGCCGCAGCCTCGGCGTCAGCCAGGCCGAAATGGCGCAGCGGATCGGCATCTCGCCGTCCTACCTGAACCTGATCGAGCGCAACAAGCGGCGAATCGCCGGACCGCTGCTCCGGCGCGTGGCATCGGCGCTCGATCTGCGCGTCGAGGAACTGGACGGGGCCGCCGAGCGCCGCCTTCTGGACGCCCTGAGCGAGCTGGCGCATATGCCCGACATCCGGGCGCTGGGGGCCGAGGGCGACAGTGCCGGCGAGTTGATCGGACGCTACCCCGGCTGGGCCCGGGCGCTGGCCGCGCTGGCCCGGTCCGAGCGCGAGGCAACCGATGCCGCCCGGATCCTCGCCGACCGCCTGTCCCACGACCCCTTCCTCAGCGAGACCGTCCACAGCATGCTGACGCGGATCGCGGCGGTCCGTTCGGCGGCCGAGATCCTGAACGACTATCCGGACATCCCCCAGCACCAGCGCGAGCGCTTCCACGCCATCCTGCACGAGGAGAGCGGCTCGCTGTCCGAGGTCGGCGAGGCGCTGTCGGCCTATTTCGACAAGATCGGCGAGACCAAGCGCTCGCTGACGCCGCTCGACGAGGTCGAGGCGCTGTACGAGGCGCGCGGAAACCATTTCTCCGAGATCGAGGAGGCCGCCGCCGGCCTGGCACAGCTGGTGACGGGATCCACCGCGGCGCCGCGGCGCGACCAGGCCCGCGCGCTGGCTGCCGAACATCTGGGCGACCTGATCGGCAACGTCATCGCCAGCCAGCCCCAACTCGAGACCGCACCGGCGCGCGCCCGCGCCCGCGAGGCGCTGCTGGCCTATGCCACGGGTGCGATCCTGGCGCCGATGACGGCATTCCAGTCCCGGGCGGCGGAACTGGGCTTCGATCTCGAGGCGCTGGCCGACTCGTTCTCGCTCGGGGTCGAGACCGTCTGCCACCGGCTTACGGCCCTGCCGTCCGGCGAGGGCATCCCGCGTTTCGGCTATTTCCGGGCCAACGCCGCGGGCACCATCATCGAGATGCACGGACTGCCCGGGCTGGGCGCACCGCGCTACGCCTCGGCCTGCCCCCTCTGGGTTCTGTACAGGGCCCAGCAATCGCCCGAGGCGGTGCTGCGCCAGCGCGCGCTGTTCCCTTCGGGCGCCCGTTTCGTATTCCTTGCCAGGGCCCGCAACACCGGGCTCACCGGCTTCGGCAAGCCGCGTCACTACCTGACCGACATGCTGGCGATGACCGAGGAGGACGCGCGGCTGACCGTCTATGCGCCGGGCGCCGGCGTGCCGGTCGAGGAGGTCGGCCCCGCCTGCCGGTTGTGCGCGCGCCGCACCTGCCCGCACCGGGTCGGCGATCCGCTGGCAGGCTAGCCCGGGCGCCGGGCCAGGCCGATCACCGCCAATGCCAGGTAATAGACCGCCGCAAGGCCCGCCGTGACCGCCAGCAGGCGCGGCTGGTAGAGCACGCCGCCATAGTCGAGCGCGTTGCAGTAGCGCACCGCCACCACATGCCCGGCAGCAACAAGCGCCAGCGCGACGGCGCCGCCGGCGGCGAGCACCGTCAGGCGGGCGGCAACGCTCCAGCCCGCCGCCCGGGCCGCGCGCGGCAGCAGCACGCCCAACAGTCCGGATGCCATGACCGGCGCGACCACAAGGCTGAAGAGCCCATACAGACAATCGCCGCCATAGAGCGGACAGATCGCCGCGACCCCGGCATCCGCCGCCACGAAGAGCGCCAGGATACCTGCCGCCTGCCAGCGCGTGGCGGCAGGGAAGCCGCGCTTCAGAGCGCCGCCAAACTCGCCGCCGGGCGCGTCCCGACCGTCAATGTCCATCCCGCCGCTCCATCGCGCCAGACTGCCCGCGGCGGCGCCGCGCGGCAAGCGCCATTCCGGCCCGGCGCGGTACCGCCGCCACCCATCCAGTTGCAGACATCCGCGATTCAGTGTCCTACTGTTGCCGGGCGAAATCGCGATGGACGGACCCAGCCCGGAAGATGTGAGACCCGCAATGGCAAAGCGCGTTCTGCTGGCCGAGGACGAGGCCAATATCGTCACTTCGCTGACCTTCCTGCTCGAGCGCGCCGGATTCCAGGTCACCGCCGAACTGGACGGCCAGGCGGCGCTTGACCGGGCGATGGCGGACCCGCCGGATGTGATGGTGCTGGACGTGATGCTGCCTGGTCTCGACGGCATGGAGATCCTCCGCCGGCTGCGTGCCAGCGAGCCCACGCGCCGACTTCCGGTGGTGATGCTGACCGCCAAGGGCCAGAGCGTGGATCGCGAGAACGCCCTCGGCGCCGGCGCCGACTGTTTCATCACCAAGCCGTTTTCGAACGCCGACCTGGTGGCTGCCGTCACCCGCCTTGCCGGACCTGCGCAGTGAACCGCCAGGCAGATGAAGCCCGTGCCCGGCCTTCGGGCCAGCGCAAGATCCGCGACCAGGCGTTGATCCTGCCGCTGGTGGGCTTCGCATTGCTGATGCCGCCTTTCGCCCGGGTCTTCGATCTGGACCTGAAGATCGCCGGTGTGCCCTTCACCCTGATCTACCTGTTCACAGTCTGGGCGGTGCTGATCCTCTGCGGCTGGCGGCTGTCGCGGCGGCTGGACCCGGCGCCGGCGCCCGACCCGAACGACGAGCGGCCCGCCTGATGCTGTCGGCCGACCTCCTCCTGCTGGTTTGCCTCGGCTATGTGGCGCTGCTGTTCCTGATCGCCTTCTTCGTCGACCGCCGGGCGCGCCAGGGCCGTCTGAGCTGGATGAGCTCGCCGGTGATCTTCACCCTTTCGATCTCGATCTACTGCACCTCGTGGACCTTCTACGGCGCCGTCGGATCGGCGGCGCGCAACGGGCTGGAATTCATCACCATCTATCTGGGACCGACGCTGGTCTTCATCGGCTGGTGGTGGCTCTTGCGCAAGCTGGTGCGCATCGGCCGCGCCCACCGCATCACCTCGATCGCCGACCTGATCTCGTCGCGATACGGCAAAAGCTCGGGCCTCGCGGTGCTGGTGACGCTGATCGCGGTGATCGCCACCACGCCCTATATCGCCCTGCAGCTTCAATCGGTGACGCGCAGCTACGAGATCATCGTCGGCGGGGTCAACAGTGCCTTTACGGCGTTCTGGGTGGCGGCGGGAATGGCGCTGTTCACCATCCTGTTCGGCACCCGCAACCTGGATGCCAACGAGCGCCATCACGGTGTCGTGGCGGCTATCGCGGTCGAGGCGGTTGTCAAGCTGGTGGCGCTGCTCGCGGTCGGCATCTTCGTCGTCTGGGGCATCGCCGGCGGGCTGGGGCCGATCTTCGCCGACGTGCCGGTCGAGGTGATCCATGGCGGCGGCGATGTTTTCAGCCCGCGCTGGGTGGCGCTGACCTTCCTGTCGGCAACCGCCATCATCTGCCTGCCGCGCCAGTTCCAGGTCACAGTGGTCGAGAATGTCGACGAGCGGAACCTTGCCACCGCGTCGTGGTTGTTCCCGCTGTACCTGTTCGGCATGTGCCTGTTCATCATGCCGATCGCCATCGCCGGGCTGAAGTTCCTGCCGGCAGGGTCGAACCCGGACCTTTTCGTGCTGACTCTGCCGCTGGCCGAGGATCGGCACGATCTGGCCCTGCTTGCCTTCCTGGGCGGATTCTCGTCGGCGACGTCGATGGTGATCGTCGCCTCGATCGCGGTCTCGACCATGGTCTCGAACCATGTCGTCATGCCCGTTGCGCTGTATTTTCTGCCCGCCGGGCGCGAGGTCAGCGGCGATGTGCGCAGCCTTCTCCTGACCTCGCGCCGGGTCAGCATCGTGGCGATCCTGGGACTCGGCTTGCTGTATTTCCAGCTCAGCGGCGGGTCCGACGCGCTGGCGGCCATCGGGCTGATCGCCTTCGTCGGCGTGGCGCAGTTCCTGCCCAGCCTGATCGGCGGCATCTTCTGGCGGGGCGCGACGCGCCTCGGCGCGCTGACGGGGCTGACGGCAGGCTTCGCGCTCTGGGGGTACACCCTGTTCCTGCCCAGCTTCGGCGGCGATTTCCCACTCAGCGCCGACGTGCTGGCAAACGGCCCCTGGGGCGTCGAGGCACTGCGCCCGCAGGGACTGCTGGGCCTGGGGGGCGGCGATCCGCTGATCCATGCGCTGGTCTGGAGCCTGGGCGTCAACACCCTGCTGTTCCTCGCCGTCTCGGGCATCACCGAAGCCCGCCCGCTGGAGCGGCTTCAGGCGGCGCTATTCGTCGATGTGTTCCGCAGCGCCCCAGGCGGCACTCCGCGCTTCGTGGAGGGTGCGGCCACGGCCGAGGACCTGTTCGTCCTCGCCCAGCGCATCCTGGGCAGCGACCCCGCGCGGGCGCTGTTCGACGAGATCGCCAGCAGCCAGGGCCGCCAAGCCGGGCTGCCGGACCCGACCGATAGCATGATCGCCCGGCTCGAGAGGGAACTGGCCGGTTCGGTCGGCGCCGCATCGGCCCATGCCATGGTCAGCCGAATCGCCGGGTACGAGACGGTCGGCATGACCGAGTTGATCGACATCGCCGACGAGACCCAGCGGCTGATCGAGACCACGCGCCAGCTGTCCGAGAAATCCGCCGAGCTGGAAGCGGCGGCCCGCCAGCTGCGCGACGCCAACGCCCGACTGCGGCTGCTCGACACGCAGAAGGACGATTTCCTCAGCCAGGTCAGCCACGAGCTGCGCACCCCGATGACCTCGATCCGGTCCTTTTCGGAAATCCTGATGGGAGACGAGCCGGTATCGGGTGATGAGCGCAAGCGCTTCCTTGGTATCATCCATGACGAAAGCCTCAGGCTGACCCGCCTGCTCGACGAGATCCTGGATCTCTCGCATCT
Source organism: Thermohalobaculum sp. (assembly GCA_035458445.1). Lineage (GTDB taxonomy): Bacteria > Pseudomonadota > Alphaproteobacteria > Rhodobacterales > Rhodobacteraceae > Thermohalobaculum. The sequence goes on from DATHZU010000136.1 coordinate 19,901, forward strand.
GGAGGCGGGCACCGCCAGCCTGAAGCTGGGTCCGCTCGACCCGGAGCGCGTGATCGATGCGGCGCTCGGCACCGTCTCGTCGCTGGCCCGCGAGCAGGGGGTCGAGATTCGGCGCGCGCCGATGCCCGCAGGCATCCAGGTGGTCGCCAACGAGGATCGGCTGCGCCAGGTGCTGATCAACCTGCTGTCGAACGCGGTCAAGTACAACAGCACAGCCCGGCCGGTGGTCGAGGTCAGGCCCACCACCCGCAGCGGCTTCCTGGATATCGACGTCATCGACAATGGCGGCGGCGTCACCCGCGAGGAAGCGGCGACGGTGTTCGACAAGTTCGCGCGCGGCAGCCGCTCGGGCCGCGGGCGGGGCGCCGGGCTGGGCCTGCCGATCAGCCGCGCCATCATGCACAGCATGGGCGGCGACCTGACGGTGGAGTTCGCGGGCAACGAAACCAGCTTCTTCCGGCTGCGGGCCGGGCTGGCGCCCAATCTGGGGTAACGAAAGTCAGGACGCACGGTGAGGACCCCAAATGACACAGTCTTCCTCCAATTTTGATGCGACCAGCGGTGACGGCTACGAATTGCAGATGGGCCGATTCAGCCGGCGTCTTGCCGGCAGGTTCCTCGATTTCACCGGAGTCAGCGATTTGGGGCGGATCCTCGATGCAGGCTGTGGAACAGGCGCCCTCAGCGCAGAGCTATTGCGCCGAACTCAGCATGCCAGCATCGCAGGAGTCGACATTGCGCCCGCCTATGTTGCCTATGCTGCGTCGACCACAACCGACGACCGCATCGCGTTTACGGTGGGAAACCTCGAGGAGCTGACCTTTGCCGACGGGGAGTTCGGCCAGGTATTCTCGCAGCTGGTTCTGAATTTCGTCCCCCGGACCGATCTCGCCATCAGCGAACTGGTCCGGGTGACGGCACCCGCCGGAACGGTCTCGGCGGCGATCTGGGACGTCCGTGGCGGGTTGCTGTTCAATCGGCTGTTCTTCGATACGGCGTCCGTGCTCGACCCCGCTGCCGACGCCGCGCGGGGCCGCAATCTGACCCGCCCGCTAACCCGGCCCGGGACCCTGGCGGCAGCCTGGGAGGCCGCGGGCCTGACGGACCTGCGGCAAGGCGAGGTCGCGATCCGCATGGAGTACAGCTCCTTCGACGATTACTGGGCTCCCTGCGACGGCGACGACGGCCCGATCGCGGCTTACCTGAAGACAGTCGGGCAGGAACTGCGCAGCCGGATCAAGGATGCCGTGCGGCGCGCCTATCTGGATGGCGATGAGGACGGGCCGCGCTCGTACACCGCAACGGCCTGGGTGGTCAAAGGCACAAAGCCTTCTGGCGGCTAATCCAGAGAAGGTGCTCGACGCACGCCATCGGCGGGCTCCCCACCTAATCGGCGAAACAATGTTCCCTTATGATTAAAATTTTGGAAACTATCTTGCGCAATTTAGTTGCGCTTTCATTTTTTCTCGACTAAGGATGCTGCAACGCACAATCAATTGCCACCACGGCCAGAGGCAACCATGCTGGACAACATGCAACGCGGGACGATCTGCATCGAGGACCTCGAGATCGGCATGAGCCGCCATCTCACCAAGACCATCGAGGATTACGACATCCGGATGTTCGCCGACATCTCGACCGACCGCAACCCGGTTCATCTGGACGAGGTCTATGCCCAGGAGACCATCTTCGGCGGACGCATCGCCCACGGCATGCTGACCGCGGCGCTGATCTCGGCAGTAATCGGCGAGCAGTTGCCTGGCCACGGCACGGTCTATATGGGCCAGACCCTGAAGTTCCTCGCGCCGGTGCGCCCCGGCGACGATGTGACCGCCCAGGTCACGGTCCGCGAGATCGATCACTCCAGACGCCGGGTTACCCTTGATTGCGTCTGCCTGGTGGGCGAAAAGGCTGTCCTCAAGGGCGAGGCGCTGGTGCTCGCGCCCTCGAAGAAATTCGACTGAGGGGCTGCGCGGGAGCCCCGATCCAAGGGGCAGCCATGCAGGTGATCCACGGCTTCGAGGGGCTGGCGCCGGACCAGCGTGGCGCGGCGGTGGCATTGGGCAATTTCGACGGCGTGCATCGCGGCCATCAGGCACTGATCGCCGAGACCGCCCGCGCCGGCAGCCGGATCGGCGCGCCCACCGGCGTGATCACCTTCGAGCCCCATCCCCGCCGCTTCTTCCAGCCGGAGGCGCCCCCCTTTCGCCTGACCTCCGCCGGCGAGAAGGCCCGGGTTCTGGCGGCGCACGGGGTCACCCATGTCTACCAGCTCGCATTCGATGCTTCGCTGGCGGGGATGGAGGCCGAGGCCTTCGCCGAGACGGTGCTCGCAGGCGGCCTCGGCATCCGGCACCTGGTGATCGGCGAGGACTTCCGCTTCGGCAAGGGCCGCAAGGGCGATGCGCGGATGCTGCGCGGCCTGTCGGCCGCACTGGGCTTCGGGGTCTCGATCCAGCACCTCCTGAAGGGGACAAAGGGCGAGTATTCCTCGACCGCCGCCCGGGTCCATGTCGAGGAGGGCGACTGCGCGGGCGCCGCCCTGCAACTTGGCCGCTGGCACACGGTCGCTGGGGCGGTGATCAGGGGCGACCAGCGCGGACGCGACCTGGGCTATCCGACGGCCAATCTGGCGCTCGGCGAGCAGATCGTGCCCCGCCACGGCATCTACGCCGCCCGGGTCGAGGTGTTGGACGGACCCCATGCCGGAGTCCATGACGGAGTGGCCAGCATCGGCATCCGCCCGACATTCGGCGTCAATGCGCCGAATTTCGAGGTGCATCTGTTCGATTTCGACGGCGATCTCTACGGCACACGGATTTCCGCCGGGCTGGTATCGTTCCTGCGCCCGGAAGCCCGCTTCGACGGCGTCGAGGCGCTGATCGCCCAGATGGACCGGGATTCGGCCATGGCGCGGCAGCGCCTGGCACGCGCCCGCTTGCCGGAGTAAGGCACATGCGCTCATTCCTGTTCAATCTGTTCTTCTACGGCTTCACGGCGATCCTGACACCGGTCGTCTGGCTGGTGGCCAAGTTCGGATCGCGCGGGGCGTTGTGGGCGCTGATCAAGTTCTGGGGCAAGACGGTGATCGGTGGCATCCGGCTGATCCTGAATTCGCGCATCGAGATGCGGGGGCTGGAGCACCTGCCCGAGGGTGGAAGCTGGCTGCTGGTCTGCAAGCACCAGTCCGAGCTCGACGCCGTTCTGCTGGCTTCGATCCTGCCGCATTCCGGCGCCGTGGCGATGCAGGAACTGGAGCAGTACCCGCTGTTCGGCCCCATCCTGCACAAGCTGGGCCTGGTGCTGGTGCCGACCGAGGGCCCGCGCGCCAACCGCACGGCGCAGGTGGTCGACGGCGCGAAGCGCATCCTGGCCGAAGGCCGCCCGATGGTGATCTTCCCGGAGGGCACGCTGATGTCGCTGGGCGCCCACGAGCGCTACCGCAAGGGCGTCGGTCACATGTACCAGGCGATGGGCACCCCCGCGGTGCTGGTCGCGTCGTCGCTGGGGGTGATCTGGCCGCGGCGCGAGTGGACGAAGTACCCCAACGCCACCGCCGCCATCGAGGTGCTGGAGCCGGTCCAGCCGGGGATGGAGCTCGAGGAGTTCATGGCCGAAGCCGAGACCCGCATCGAGGCCGCCACCATGGCGCTGATCCGCGAGCACGCCAAGGGCGAGGTCCTGGCCGCCGCCGAGGATCGCTACGCGCGGGGCGTGGCTAACGAGGACTGAGCGTGCTGACGCCCCGCTGCGCGTTGCCGCTGTTCGATCCATGCGCGATCCTCAAGCAATGAAGGACCGCCGAATTCGGCGCGCATTGCCCCGCGACGCCCAGGCGCTGGCGCGCTGCATCAAGGCGGCCTATGCCGCCCATGCCGCACGAATCCCGGATCTTCCGCCGGTTTCAGATGGCATCGCCTTGGAGATCGCCGACAACCTGGTCTGGGTGGCCGAGCAGAGCGGCGAAATCCTCGGCGGGGCGGTCATGGCGATCAGACCCGGCCACGCGGTCCTGGTCAATCTGGCCGTCGTACCCGCCGCGACCGGCACCGGCCTCGGGCGGGCGCTGGCGGAGACCTGCGAGGCCGAGGCGCGGCGCCAGGGCATTGCCCGCATGAAGCTAACCACGCACGTGGACATCCCCGAGAACCTGAGCCTCTACCGTCATCTGGGCTGGCGCGAGTCTCACCGGGCCGGCAACAGGGTCCACATGGTCAAGGATCTGGGCGAGTGACGCCGCAAACTGCGGGCCGATTGCGGCAATCGGGCATCCCGTCGATCTGCGAGGCTTCCTCTGCCCGCCATTCCGAGTGTAGAACAGCCCCCCATTGACCGCGTTGGATACCGAGCCCGCATGACCCAGCCCTCGCCGAACCAGTTCGCTCTGCTGAAGACCCGGCGCTTCCTGCCGCTGTTCCTGGTGCAGTTCCTGGGTGCCTTCAACGACCAGGTCTACCAGAAGGCCTTCGTGGCGCTGGTCACCTACCGCCTGGCCGACCAGCTTGGCATGGACGTGGCGCTGCTGGGGGTGATCGCGTCGGGGCTGTTCATCCTGCCCTTTGCCGTCGTCACGCCCACCGCCGGCCAGGTCGCCGACCGGATGGACAAGGCGGTGATGATGCGCTGGGTCAAGGGCTGGGAGATCGTCGTGATGGGCCTCGCCGTCATCGGATTCCACACCCAGAACATATATTTCCTGTATTTCGTGCTGTTCCTGATGGGCGCGCAATCCTCGGTCTTCGCGCCGGTGAAGTATTCGGTGCTGCCGCAGTACCTGAAGCCGCACGAGCTTCTGGGCGGCAACGGGCTGGTGCAGGCCTTCACTTTCCTCGCGATCATCTTCGGCACCATCCTCGGCAACGAGCTGATCCTGACAGACCATGGCGTCACCATCGTCTCGATCACCGTGGTCGCCATCGCGGTGGCCGGGTTCATCGCCAGCCTGTTCACGCCCCCGGCCCCGCCAGCCGGGGCCAAGGCGCCCATCGACTGGGTGTTCCCGCGCGCCATCTGGCATCTGATCAAGCTGGTCATGGGCTATCCGCGCGCCTTCCGCACTATCCTGGCGATCTCGTGGTTCTGGTTCCTCGGCGCCACCTTCCTGGCGCTGCTGCCGGCCTATGCCCGCGACGCGCTGGGCGCCGACGAGGGCGTGCTGACCGCCCTTCTGGCAGGCTTTTCGGTCGGGGTCGCCATCGGCGCGGTGGCCTCCGATATTCTCGGCAAGGGCCAGGTCACCGCCAACCTGCCGCCCTTGGGGGCGCTGGGGCTGGCAGTGATGGCGGTCGAGCTGTGGCTGGCGACACCCGTCCAGCCGATGGCAGTGGCCCCGGCACTGATCGACCGCGCCGGGTTCTTCGCCACGGCCACCGGCTGGCGCATCCTGGCCGACTTCGTCCTGCTGGCCGCCTTCGCGGGCATCTATGTCACGCCGCTGAACGCAATCTTGCAGGCCGAGGCGCCGGAGAAACGCCGCGCCCGCTTCATCGCCGCCTCGAACATGGTCGACGCCAGCTTCATGGTGGTCTCGGCGGTGGTGCTGACTTTGCTGCTGCAATTCGGCCTGGCTCCGGCCGATATCCTGGTGCTGGTGACGGTCACCGGCCTGCCGATGTCGCTGGCGGTCGCCCGCTACGCCCCCGCCACCCGGTTGGGAAAGGTCGCCCTGATGCTGTGGCCTCGGGGGCCGGGGTGAGCGAGGCGCGCTTCTGGGAAACCAAGCCCCTCGCCCGGATGACCCCGGCGGAATGGGAAAGCCTGTGCGACGGCTGCGGGCGGTGCTGCGTCATCAAGCTCGAGGACGAGGATACCGGCGACCTTCATTACACCGATGTCTCGTGCCGCCTGTTCGACGACGCCACCTGCCGTTGCGGCAACTACGCGCTGCGGGCCAAACTGGTCGAGGGCTGCGTCGTGCTGACCCCGAAGACCCTGCCGGATGCCGCCCGCTGGATGCCGGCGACCTGCGCCTACCGGCTCCTCTACGAGGGCAAGCCGCTCTACCACTGGCACCCGCTGATCTCGGGCGACCCGGATTCGGTCCACGAGGCGGGCATCTCCTTGCGCGGGAGCGTGGTTCCGGAATACGAGGTCGACGAGGAAGACCTGGAGGACCATATCGTCGAAGACTGATCGCAATCGGCTGTGGCCACTGACGACTGCGCCGTCCCGGCCTTGCGCCGGGACCTCCTTTTGGCGGCAGACACGGAGGTCCCGGGTGAAGCCCGGGACAGCGCAGGGATGGACGGCAGATGCAGGCGCAGTGATCGCCATGCTTAGGGAGGAACGATGTTCTTCACATCCGACAATGCGGCCGGGGTGCATCCGCAGATCCTCGCAGCCGTCGGCCGCGCTGCCGAAGGCCCGGCCGCAGCCTATGGCGGCGATCCCCTGACCGCCGCCGTCGAGGCGCGCGTGCGCGAGGTTTTCGAGGCGCCGCAGGCGCGAGCCTTTCTGGTCGCCACCGGCACCGCCGCCAACAGCCTGTCGCTGGCCTGCCTCTGTCCGCCCTGGGCGACCGTCTATACCCAGGAAGGCAGCCATATCGAGACCGACGAATGCGCCGCACCCGAGTTCTACACCGGCGGCGCCAAGCTGACGCTGATCGGCGGCGCGGATGCGAAGATCGACGCCGGGGCGCTGGCCGAGCGGATCCGCACCGCCATGCCCCACGACCTGCACAACGTCCAGCACGGCGCAGTTTCGCTAACCCAGGCGACCGAGCTCGGCGCGGTCTACACGCTCGACGAGACGCGGCGGCTGACCGGCATCGCCCGTGATGCGGGCATGGCCGTACACATGGACGGCACCCGCTTCGCCAACGCTGTCGCCCGGCTGGGCTGCACACCCGCCGAGGCGAGCTGGAAGGCAGGGGTCGACATCCTCTGCCTCGGCGCCACCAAGAACGGCGCCATGGCCGCCGAGGCGGTGATCCTGTTCGACCCGTCCCGTTCGCGCGAGTTCGAGCTGCGGCGCAAGCGCGGCGGGCACCTGTTCTCGAAGATGCGCTTCGTGGCCGCGCAGATGGACGCCTATCTGACCGATGGGCTGTGGCTGGGCATGGCCGCCCATGCCAACGCCATGGCCGACCGGCTGGCCGCCGGGCTGAGGGCCGCGCCGGGATGCCGGGTGCTGAACGCCATCGGCGCCAACATCGTCTTCGCCGAGATGCCTCTGGGCCTGCACCGCCGCCTGCAGGCCGCCGGTGCGCGCTACTACCCCTCCGAGGGCGGCCAGGACGAGGCTGGTCTGGACGACGCGCCCTTCCGGGTGCGGCTGGTCTGCTCGTTCCAGACATCCGAGGCCGAGGTGAACCGCTTCATCGGGTTCGCCGCGGGTCGATGACACGCGGCGGCTTCACGGCCGAGTCCGTCTCGGTGGGGTCGTTCTCGGACGCGGCCCGCGGCGCCCCGGGCACCGTCGTGGTCATCGATGTCTTCCGCGCCTTCACCACCGCTGCGGTCGCGCTGGCGCAGGGGGCCGGCAGGGTGGTGATGGTAGACGACCTGCAGCAGGCGCTGGATCTGCGTGCGCGGACGCCCGGTTCGCTCTGCATCGGCGAGCGGGGCGGGCTGAAGCCGCCAGGCTTCGACTTCGGCAATTCTCCCGCCGAGTTCCGCGGGGCCGATATCGCCGGCCGGACGCTGATCCAGACGACCTCGAACGGCACCCGGGGCATCCTGGCGGCCCGGGGCGCCGCGCGCATCTATGCCGGCGCCCTGGTCACCGCCGAGGCCACGGTCCGGGCGATCGCGGCGGGCGGGCATGACCCGGTGCGGATCGTCGCGATGGGCCAGAAGGATTCCCGCCGGACCGAAGAGGACGAGATCTGCGCCCTCTACCTGCGCAGCCGCCTGCTGGGCCGTCACCCCGACAGGGCCGCGACGTGCCGGCTGATCGAGACCATGAGCACCCGCAGCGACACGCGGCGGCTCAGCAAGGCCGACCTCGCCAGCTGCCTGGACTTTGATTCGGTGCCCTTCGCGGTTAGGGTGACGGTGGAGGACGGCCTCCATGTAGCGCAGCCGGAGTTCCCGCCAGCCTGACGCACCGCCAGGCGTTTTGGAACGGAGCGGCCCTAGGTCAACCCTCGCCGCAGCAGATTAAGCCCCGCCAGGCACAGCACCACCAGCGTCAGGCGCCGGAACAGCCGGGCGTCCATCCGGTCCTGCCAGCGCAGACCCGCCACCATGCCCAGCGCCACCGGAACGCACATCAGCGCCGAGAACGGCAGGGTCGCGCGATTGAGCAGCCCGCTCATCAGATGCGCCGGCACCAGGATGATCGAGCCTACCGTGAAGGCCAGCCCCAGCGCCCGTATCTGCAGGGTCTTCTCGCATTCCAGCGCGATCAGAAAGAACAGCACCGGTGGTCCCCAGACACCGCTGAGCCCGCCGCAGACGCCCGCCACCAGTCCGGTGACGATCTCCAGCGCCATCCGCGGTCCGGCCTGGCCCGGCGCACGCGGGCGCCAGCCCGCGAGCTGCAGCCCCGCGGCGGTCGAGATCAGAACCCCGAGGAACACGAACAGCCCCGCCGACGGGATATCCGGCACCCACTGGGCGGCGACGCCGATGGTCAGGCCCAGCAGCAGGTTCAGCTTCCAGAACTGTCCGAGCGTCTCGCCAGCCGCCCCGGTGCCCTGCCGCATGGTCTGCCAGAAATTGGTCAGCACCGTCGGGAAGATCAGGATCGCCACCGTGTCCTGCGCCGGCATGAAGCTGCCCAGGCCCCCGATGGCGATCATCGGCAGGGCGAATCCGACCGCGCCCTTGACGAAGCCGCCGAAAGCCATGATCGCGCAGGCGGCGATCAGGATCAGCGGATCGACTTCGGCGAGAGGAGAGAAGAAGTCCAAGCGGAGGGCTCTGCGTTTCCGGATCGGTTGAGATTCTCATAGGCGGGCGGTGCGGGAATGTCCCGTGAAATCGCGTCTGCGTCACATGTTGTCGCCGCCGGGCGAGCATTCGCAGTGCGCATGGCGCTGGATTGGCCGGAAACGCACAAAGGTGCCCCATGTTCTCACCCGATGCCGCCGCCCATATCGACCTCGCCCGCTATCCCATCGACCAGCCGGGAACCCCAGCCTACGCGGCCCTGCTGAAGGGGGTCCGCGAGAAACTGGGCGAGGACGGCTGCGCCGTGCTGAAGGGCTTCATCCCGCCCGCCCGCATCCCGGCGCTGGTGGCCGAGGCCGACCGGGTCTCGCCCGCCGCCCACCGATCCTACAACCGCACCAATGTCTATTTCACCCAGGACGATCCCTCGCTGCCCGCCAATCACCCGAAACGGCAGTTCTACGACCGCTCGAACGCCTTCGTCCCCGCGGACAATTTCGGGCCTGAGTCGATCCTGCGGGCGATCTACGAATGGCCCGCCTTCGCCCCCTTCGTCCAGGCGGCGTTGCAGGAGGAGAAGTTCTACCCCTATGCCGACCCATTGGCCGACGTGATCGTCAATGTGGTCGAGGAGGGCGGCGGCTTTCCCTGGCACTTCGACACCAACAACTACACCGTCACACTGGCGATCCAGAACGGCGAGGAGGGCGGCCTGTTCGAATACGCCCCGGGCCTGCGCAGCGCCACCGACGAGAACTACCAGGGCGTCTCGGCGGTACTGAGCGGGCGCTCCGGCCGGGTCAAGTCGCTGGCGCTTGAGCCCGGCGACCTGCAGATCTTCAAGGGCCGCTACGCGCTGCACCGCGTCAGCCCGGTCAGGGGCAGGCGCCCGCGCTATGTCGGCATCTTCTCCTTCGTCGAGGAGCCCGGCATGGTCGCCAAGCCCGAGCGCTGCCAGCAGCTCTATGGCCGCGTCCTGCCGATCCATTACGAGCGGGCGGGGGTGCGGGCGGACACGCTGCTGGACTGAGCTGCACCCGCGTCACCGTCGACCGGTCTGGCCGCCGGATTCCATCAAGTGCTGGAATGGAAGGGCTCGCGAGCTTGTGTACCTAGCTTGGGCCCCGGCAACGGCGATGGATTCCGCCTGACTATTTGGCCTTTTTCCGTGCCACGGCGTTCAGCGAGCTCCCGGCATTGAAGTTGGCGGTTGCCGCGATCTTCACTTTCTCCTGCTTCGGTTTTTTGGCTTCCTTGTTGCCACGCTTGTTGTTGCCCTTGGCCATTGTGCTTCCTTTCGGGAATGAATTC
>DATHZU010000137.1:0-5063 GCA_035458445.1 Thermohalobaculum sp.
CCGGATGCAGGAGGAAGGGCTGGTCGAGAAGACCTCAGGCCATAGCTGGGTGCTTCGGCCTGCGCTGATCGACGAGGACGCCTACCAGGAAAGTGCCCGCTTCCGTTTGCTGATTGAACCTTCGGTCTTTGCGGAGCCGGGCTTCGCGATTGCTTCGAAGGCATTGGACGACCTGCTCGCGGCCCAGACCGCACTGGCCGACGGCGGAGCAATGGCAGAGCCGCTGCAGATGTTGTTCGACGCGGATGCGGCCTTTCACAATCGCCTGGCCGAGGCCAGCGGAAACCGCTTTCTCGCTCAGGCGATCCGCCAGATCACCAAGTTGCGCCGGCATGCCGAACCGGAGCGCTACGCATCGCGGGAAAGACTTGCCGCATCCTTCCGCGAGCACGCGGAGGTCCTGAGGGCGCTGACACAGGGCGACCGCGAACTGGCGGCCAGGTTGATGAGCGAGCATATCTGCCACGCACACGCCTCCCGGCCCGATATCCGCAAGGTTCGCGTTCTTGCGCACCGGAGGCTGACCAGACGGTAATCCGCATGGCGGTCAGGAACGATCTGTGGCGCACCAGGAATCCGATTGTATTATCCGGCAAGAAAATACAAGCTACACCGGCGAGCACAATGATGCCGCGCGGCTGTACCGAGGATCGGCCGCAGAAGACAAGACAGGGAGAAATGACCCATGACCATGCTTCGGAAACTTGCCGCGGCGGCAGCCGCCGCCACTGTGGCTCTCGCCGCTGTCCCCGGCCTCGCGGCCGGGAAGATCGTCATCTCGAATTGGGACGGATACATGCCGGCGGACATGGCCGAGCAGTTCCAGGCGGCCACCGGCATCGAGATGGAGGTGGCGCTTCATGCCACCAACGAGGAGATCATGGGCAAGATCGTCGCCGGCGGCGGCAAGGGCTACGATGTGCTGTTCGTTTCTTCCCCGTTCGCAGAGGCGCTGAACCAGCTCGGCCTGGCGGCGAAGATCGACCACGGCATGATCCCGAACCTCGCCAATCTCTATCCGCAGGCGAACGAACTTGCCTATGACCCGGGCAACACCTACCAGGTGCCCTATGCCTGGGGCACAACCGGGCTCTGCTACCGTTCGGATCTGGTGGCGGGTACGCCGGATTCCTGGTCCGACCTCCTGAACCCCGATGACGCGCTCAAGGGCAAGATCACGATGCTGGCCACCGACCGCTGGCTGATGGCCGCAGGCATGCTGGCGCGCGGCTATTCAGTGAACGAGACCGACCAGGCCAAGATCGACGAGGTCAAGGCCGACCTGATCGCCGCCAAGAAAAACCTGCTCGCCTATGACGACACGACCTTCTACTCGAAACTGGTCTCGGGCGAGGCCTCGCTGGTCCATGCCTGGGACGGCTGGTGCAACTACGGCACCGCCGAGAACGACCAGATCAAGTACGTCATCCCGAAGGAGGGCACCGACCTCTGGGTCGACACCATGGTGATCCCCGCGGCTTCGGAGAACAAGGAAGCCGCGCATGCTTTCATCAACTTCGTGCTCGGTCAGGAGACCGGCAAGTGGGTGGCCGAGAACATCATGTACAAGGTGCCGAACAAGGCCGCGATGGAGTTGCTCGACCCCGGTTATGTCGCCGCCTTTCCCAACATCGGCTACGACCCGGCCGAGATGCTGAAGCAGGAGCAGATGCGCGACCTGGGCGCGGCCCAGAAGGCCTATACGAAGGCCGTCTCCGAGATCACCGCCTCGCAGTGACGTGACGCCGGCAGTGCAAGCCGCGCTGCCGGTCCCTTCCGCCCGGAGCCCCGCATGACCCCGCGCCTGCGATCATGGCTGCTGATGCTGCCCGGCATCGGCTGGCTGACGGTTTTCATGATCGTCCCCTGCCTGATCGTGTTCTTCTACAGTTTCTTCGAGCGCGGCACCTATGGCGGCATCGACTACATCTTCGGCTTCCAGAACTTCAGCCGTGCCGCCGAACCGGTCTACCGCACCATCTTCCTGACCTCGGCCCGCATCGCGCTCGAGGCGACGCTGATCGCGGTGGTCGTCGCCTACCCGGCGGCCTACGCCATCTCGCTGGCGCCGAAGGCGCGGCAGACCCGGCTCCTGCTGCTGGTGATGCTGCCCTTCTGGAGCAACTACCTGATCCGCACCTATGCCTGGATCGTGCTCTTGAACCGCGAGGGGCTGATCAATCGCGGCCTGCGCGGCATGGGTGTGATCGACGAGCCCCTGCCGATCCTCTACAACGAGTTCGCGGTCGTCACCGGGCTGGTCTACAACTACCTGCCCTTCGTGATCCTGGCGATCTACGCCTCGATCCAGCGCATCGACCCGAGCCTGCGCGAGGCCTCCGAGGACCTCGGGGCGCCGGGCTGGCGAACCTTCCTGCGCGTGACCTTGCCGCTCACCTTGCCAGGGGTCGCTGCCGGCGCGGTCTTCGTCTTCGTCCTCTCCATCGGCAACTTCATCACCCCGGATCTGCTTGGCGGCGGGCGGCTGCAGATGGTCGGGAACCTGATCTACGACCAGTTCCTTTCGGCCCGCGACTGGCCCTTCGGCGCGGCGGTGAGCCTGGTGCTGATCTTCATCATGATGCTGCTCCTCTTCGCGCAAGCCGCGGCGGTGAACCGTGCGCAGGACCATGGGAGGGCCGCCTGATGCCCGATCTCTCGCGCTGGCTGAATGCCCATCTGTGGCTGGTCTACGTGTTCCTCTACGCCCCGATCCTGGTGCTGATGGGGCTCAGCTTCAATCGCGCCGGGATGCCGACCGCCTGGACCGGTTTCTCGACCGCCTGGTACGGCAAGCTGATCGAGAGCCCGGAGATCACCTCCGCCGCGTTCAACACGCTGATCGTTGCCTCGGTCTCCACGGTCATCGCCACGATGCTCGGCACCGCGCTGGCGCTCGGTGTCAGCCGCCGCCGCCCGTCAAGCGCGCTCGAGGCGCTGCTGTTTGCGCCGATGATCATCCCCGACATCGTGCTGGCGATCGCGCTGCTGAGTTTCTACACCCTCCTCGGCTTCACGCTGGGGCTGCACTCGATCATCCTCAGCCACGTCGTCTTCAACATCGCCTTCGTCTGCGCCATCGTGCGCACCCGGCTGCGCCACTTCGACTATTCCGTGGTCGAAGCCTCGGTCGACCTCGGCGCCAGCGAGTTCACCACCTTCCTCCGCGTTACCCTGCCGATGATATGGCCGGGCGTGCTGGCGGGCGCGCTGCTAGCATTCACCCTCTCGGTCGACGAGTTCATCATCGCCTACTTCACCGCCGGGCCGGGGTCGAGTTCGACCACCCTGCCGATGCGCATCTACGCCATGATCCGCTTCGGCGTGACGCCCGAGATCAACGCCATGGCGACCATCGTGATGCTGTTCTCCTTCACCCTGGTGCTGGTCTCGCAGCGGATCAACAAGGGCACGGTGACCCGGTCATGAGCGGCCCGCCCGTCATGGCGCTCGACTCCGTCACCAAGCGCTTCGGCACCGTCACTGCGGTCGATTCCGTCTCGCTGGAGCTGAAAGAGGGCGAGTTCTTCGCGCTTCTCGGCCCTTCGGGCTGCGGCAAGACCACGCTCTTGCGCATTCTCGCGGGGTTCGAGGCGCCGGATACGGGCCGGGTCATGCTGGACGGGGCCGAGATCACGCGCCTGCGCGCCAACCGCCGCCCCGTCAACCTGATGTTCCAGTCCTACGCGCTGTTTCCGCATATGACGGTCAGCGGCAACATCGCCTACGGGCTCGAGATGGAGCGTCTGCCGAGATCGGAGATCGACCGGCGCACCGCCGAGATCATGGACCTTGCCGAACTCACCGAGCTCGCCGGACGCCGCCCCGACCAGCTCAGCGGCGGCCAGCGCCAGCGGGTCGCGCTCGCCCGTGCGCTGGTCAAACGCCCGCGCGTGCTGCTGCTGGACGAACCGCTGGCCGCGCTGGACAAGAAGCTGCGCGAGCAGATGCAGATCGAGCTGAAGCGCCTGCAGCACGATCTCGGGCTCACCTTCGTCGTGGTCACCCACGATCAGGAGGAGGCGCTGGTCATGGCCGACCGGCTGGCGCTGATGGAGGCCGGCCGCGTGGTGCAGACGGGCGGCCCACGCGATCTCTACGAGAACCCGGCCTCACGCTTCGTCGCCGGCTTCATCGGGGTCACGAATTTCTTCGAGGGGACGACGGCCGACGGAGGCCTTGCCACCGAGGCTCACGGGCTCTTGCGCGCGGACGCGACCGCCACCCCCGGCAAGGCCGCCACCATCGCGGTCCGGCCAGAGCGGATAACGCTCGCTGCTGCGGCTACGGAAGGCTTGAACGGCGCAAGGGGTCTGATCGCCGCCGTCGCCTATCACGGCAACGATCTCAACATCCATGTTGCCGTCCCCGGCACCCCGCGCGCGGTGGTGGCCCGGGTCGACGCCACGAGCGAGATCGCGGACCGGTTTCAGCCAGGCCAGACGGTCTGTTGCACCTGGCGGCCCGAGCACGGGCGCCTGCTGACGGAATAAACGAGGAGACCAACATGGCACAGAAGACAATCGCATTCTTTCCCGAGGCCGCCTTCGGCCCGGCGCTGAACTCGGTCGGCATCGCCCAGGCCATCGAAAAGCTGGGCCACAAGGCGGTGTTCCTGTCGGACCCCGGCTTCGTCGAGGTCTACAAGGGCTACGGCTTCGAGGCCCATCCGGTGGCGCTGAGCGAGCCAATGCCGCCCGAGGAGATGGCCAAGTTCTGGGAGAACTTCATAAACGGCCATATCCCGAACTTCCGCAAGAAGCCGATCGACCAGCTCGACAACTACGTGAAGGACTGCTGGGAGGCCATCGTCGACAGCGCCAAATGGGCCGAGAAGGACCTGCCGGGGCGCCTCGCCGCGATCAAGCCCGACCTTGTTTGCGTCGACAACGTGATCCTGTTCCCGGCAATCAAGTGCTACGCCAAGGAGAACGGCAAATCCTGGGTCCGGATCATCTCCTGCTCGGAGAACGAGATCGAGGCCGACGACATTCCGCCCCACCTCTCGGGCTGCGGGGCCAAGGACACCGCCTGCCACGCCGCCTTCCGCAAGCGGTTCCACG
>DATHZU010000138.1:0-4589 GCA_035458445.1 Thermohalobaculum sp.
TGTCGTCGAAGGTCCAGGACTTGCGCGGCGCCGTGCGGGGCGCGTCGGAGAAACCGGCCATCAGTAGGCCCCTATGTTGTCGATGTGGAAGTTGTAGAGCTTGCGGGCCGAGCCGTAGCGGCGGAACTCGTCCGGACTGGCTTTGAGCCCGGCCTTCGCCAGCAGATCGGCCAGCTCGGCCTTGTGCTCGTCGCGCATCTCCTTCTCGACGCAATCGGCGCCCAGCGAGGCCACCTTGCCCCGCACGTAGATGCGGGCCTCGTAGATCGAATCGCCCAGGTCGGCGCCCGCATCGCCCAGCACAACCAGCCGCCCGGCCTGCGCCATGAAGGCCGACATGTGCCCGATGCTGCCGCCGACCACGATGTCGATGCCCTTCATCGAGATGCCGCAGCGCGCCGAGGTGTTGCCCTCGATCACCAAGAGCCCGCCATGTCCCGTCGCCCCCGCCGACTGCGAGGCGTCGCCGGTGACCCGCACCGTGCCCGACATCATGTTCTCGGCCACGCCGGTGCCGGCATTGCCCTCGACGGTCACGGTGGCGGCCTTGTTCATGCCCGCGCAGTAATAGCCGGTGTGCCCCTTGATGGTGACGCTGACCGGCGATTTCAGCCCGCAGGCCAATGCGTGGGCGCCGCCAGGGTTCAGCACGGTGAAGTCGCCTTTCTCGGCGTCCTGCAGGGTCTGGTTGACGGCGCGCCGGTCCAGCGCAGCCACGTCCAGCTCGGTATTCGATATCGTCACCGTCATGCCGCGTGGCTCCAGCTGTAGATCTTCGCCGGCTCCGGCTCCCAGATCTGCGCGTTCTTCACCCCCGGCAGCTTGGCGATTGCCCGGAACTCCGACGACATCGCCACCCATTCGTCGGTCTCGGCGATGATGGCGGGCTTGCAGGCGATGGGGTCGCGCACCACCGCGAAGCCGTCGCGGGTGCCGATGGCGAAGGTGTAGAACCCGTCGAAGTCGCGCAGCGCCGCCTGGATCGCCTTGTCGATCGAGTCGCCGGACCGCATCCGCCAGGCCAGGTAGCCAGCCGCGACTTCGGAATCGTTCTCGGTCTGGAAGGTCTCGCCGCGCTTCTTCAGCAGCTCGCGCAGCCGGTTGTGGTTCGACATCGAGCCGTTATGCACCAGGCAGGTATCGGCGCCGGTCGAGAACGGATGCGAACCCTCGGTGGTCACCGCGCTCTCGGTCGCCATCCGGGTATGCGCCACCGCATGGGTGCCGGTGCGCTTGGCCAGCCCCAGTCGGTCGGCCACCGCGTCCGGATCGCCGACCCCCTTGAACAACTCGATCGAGGACCCCACCGCCAGCACGCTGACATCGGGCGCGTTCTCGATCAGCCAGTTGCGCGCCGTCTGGCCGTCGCCCTTGGTCTCGAAGATCGCGTGGTCCGACAGGGTCTCGACCTTCACGTCGGACCCCAGCACGTGCTCCAGCTCGTGCTCGTAATGCTTCCAGTTGGTCTCGCCCGTCCGCGACAGGGCCGAGACCTTGGCGATCCCGTTCGGCTTGCCGTAGACCGCGAAGCCAGCCGAATCCGGCCCCCGGCTCGACATCTCGTGCAGCATCAGCGCGGTCAGGCGGCCGAGCTCGGGTTCCAGGTCCGGGGTCTTCAGGTAGAGCCCCACGATACCGCACATAGGCAGCCTCCTCGATGGCAAACTTTCCCGGAAAATGGTGGGGTGGGGCTTGCCCGTCAAGAAAATTATTTTCACGATAGGAAAATGAACGTGAAGCCTATGCGCGAACCGGCGGACAGGACTGCGGGATGTCGCCGCCGCAGGACCCCTTCTCTGTCTCCTCCCCTTGCAGGGGAGGAGGAAGCCCGCCCGCAACGCCGGTTCTGGCGTCCCTCCCCCTGCAAGGGGGGAGGACAGGTGGGGGGTCCACGGCGCCAGCCATCCGCGCACAGATATCAACATGGCAGCCCGGATTCCGGTAACGCGGGCAGCAGGTTGGCCGGGTTGGCCGCAAACCCCATCGACAGGCCGCCCTTTGCCCGCCATCATCGCCGCGACTCGCAGCCGGGTCCAGTTCACGGACGACGAAGATGACCGACACCTCGCTCCCCTCCCATGCCTCGGTCGTCGTGATAGGCGGCGGCGTCATGGGCTGCTCGACCCTCTACCACCTGGCGAAGGAGGGCATCTCCGACGCCGTGCTGGTCGAGAAGAACCAGCTCACCTCGGGCACCACCTGGCATTCTGCGGCGGGGGTCCGCACCCTGCGCTCGTCGCGCAACCTGACCGAGCTGGTGAAGTACTCGATCGCGCTCTATTCCTCGCTCGAAGCCGAAACCGGCCAGAAGACCGGCTGGATCAGCAAGGGGTCGATGTCGATCGCCAGCCAGCCCGACCGGGTCACACATGTGCGCCGGCAGGAGGCGCTGGCCCATCTCTTCGGCATCGAGGCGCACTGGATCAGCCCCGGCGAAGCGGGCGAGCGCTGGCCGCTGATGCGCACCGACGACCTCCTGGGCGCGGTCTGGGCGCCGGGCGACGGGCGGGTCAGCCCCTCGGATGTCTGCGCCGCGCTGGTCAAGGGCGCCAGGGCCCGCGGCGCCCGCATCTTCGAGGAAACCGGCGTCACCGGCATCCTGACCGAGCGCGGCCGCATCACCGGGGTCGAGACCCCGCGCGGCACCATCCGCTGCGACGCGGTGGCGCTCTGCACCGGCCTCTGGTCGCACCAGGTGGCCGGGATGACCGGCACCGTGGCCCCGATCTGGCCGACCGAGCATTTCTACCTGCTGACCAAGCCGGTCGAGGGCATCGAGGGCAACCTGCCGACGCTGGGCGACCACGACGCCAAGCTCTACATGCGCGACGACAGCGGTGGCCTGCTGGTCGGCTGTTTCGAGCCGCTCGGCAAGGCGCTGTCGCCCGAGGTCATCGCCGGGCTGAAGCCCTTCCAGCTGCTGCCCGAGGACTGGGACCATTTCGAGCCGATGATGGCCGGCGCGCTGAACCGCATTCCGGCGCTGGAGCACGCCGAGGTCCGGATGCTGCTGAACGGGCCCGAGAGCTTTACCCCCGACGGCATGTTCCTGCTGGGCGAGACCGCCGGAACACGCGGCCTGTTCCTCGGCTGCGGCATGAACTCGGTCGGCGTTGCAACCGGCGGCGGCGCCGGCATGGCGCTGGCCCACTGGATCCGCCACGGCCACGCGCCCTCGGACCTGTCCGAGGCCGAGCCGAACCGCTTCCCCGACTGCTTCAGCTCGGTCGAGGCACTGATGGCCCGCATCCCGGAGGAGCTGGGGCGGCACTACGAGGTCGCCTATCCCGGCCGCCAGTTCAGATCCGCCCGCAACCTGCGCCGCCTGCCCTTGCAGGACAAATGGGAAGCCGAGAACGCCCATTTCGGCCAGTCCTATGGCTGGGAGCGGCCGCTCTATTTCAACAAGGCCGCCGAGCCGGAGCTGACCTTCGGCCGCCCCGCCTGGTTCGGGCCCGTCGGGGCGGAGGTCGAGCGCGCCCACAAGGGCGCCGCGATCTTCGACCAGTCGAGCTTCGGCAAGATCGAGGTCGAGGGGCCGGACGCCGAGAAGTTTCTCGACCGCCTCTGCGCCAACGACATGACCCGGGCACCGGGGCGCGCCATCTATACCGGCCTCCTCAACGCCCGCGGCGGCTACGAGAGCGACATCACCGCCCAGCGCATCCGGGGCGACCTCTACCGCCTGTTCACCGGCACCGCCGCGATCCGTCGCGACCTGGGCTGGCTGACCCGGCACCTGGAGGGCGAGCGCGTCACCCTGACCGACTGCACCGAGAAATATGCGGTCCTCGGCCTGATGGGGTCCGAGGCTGCGCGCATCGCCCGCGAAGTCGGCGCCGATGCCCTGAACGATCTGCGGTATTTCCAGGTCGGCGAGGCCGAGATCGCGGGCGCCCATGTGCGCGTCGTCCGTCTCTCCTATGTGGGCGAGGCCGGGTGGGAGATCACGTGCCTGGCCGAAAACGCGGGCCGCATCTATGAAGCCCTTTACGCAGCCGGCGCCCGCCCCGCCGGGCTCCACGCCCAGACCGCCATGCGCATCGAGAAGGGCTACCGCGCCATGGGCCACGAGCTCGACGGCGACGTGACCCCGCTGGAAGCCGGCCTCGAATTCGCCGTCGCCTGGGACCGCGATTTCATCGGCCGCGAGGCGCTGCTGCGCCGCCGCGACGCAGCGCTGAAATCCCGCGTCGCCACCGTCATATTCGACGACACCCAGCCGGTTCCCCTGGGCAGCGAGCCGGTCTATGCTCAGGGGCGGATTGTCGGCAAGACCACTTCGGCGGGTTTCGGATACCGCATCGGCAAGCCGGTCGCGCTGGTATATCTTGACGCCGGCGTCGGCGAAGGCGACCCCGTCGAGGTCGATATCGCGCGCAGGTTCTGGCCGGGCCGCGTGACCCTGCGCCCCGCCTTCGACCCGGCCGGCGCCCGCATGCGCCCAACGTGAACGCTTCGTCGAGGAGACCGATCATGAGCCACGTCTTCCCCCGCCATACCAAGGCCGTCCTGCCGACCGTCGCAGGCGGCGACGGGCCCTACCTGATCGACACCACCGGCAAGCGCTATCTCGACGCCTGCGGCGG
>DATHZU010000139.1:0-2567 GCA_035458445.1 Thermohalobaculum sp.
AGATCAAGAGCCGGATGCGCACCGGCACCGTCGTCACCACCGACAACCGCAATTGGGAGCTGCGCTCGAGCGAGCTGTTCGGCCAGCTCAATCAGACCCGGGCCATCGCGGTCGATATGGAATCAGCGACGGTCGCCGCAAACGGCTTCCGCTTCAGGGTCCCCTACGGAACCCTGCTCTGCGTCTCGGACAAGCCACTGCATGGCGAACTGAAGCTGGGCGGCATGGCGAACGCCTTTTACCGCGAGCGGGTCAGCCAGCACCTGCGCGTCGGTATCGAAACCATGCGTATCCTGCGCGAGCGTGGCGTTGACCGGCTGCACTCGCGCAAGCTGCGCGGGTTCGACGAACCCGCATTCCGTTAGGTCGGCTCTAGCGCTTGACGCTGGCGACCGCATCCTTGAACGGCTTCACCGGCTTGATCGCGGCGACTGTGGTTGCCGGCGATACCATCGAGGCGCCGGTGGCGGGATTGCGCACGGTCCGCGCCGCGCGGTGGCGGGCATCGATCTTGGCAATTCCGGGAAGGGTCACGGCCGACCCGGCGCCCAGCCCGGCCAGCACGACGCCCGGCAGCGCGTCGAGAACCGCGCCGACGTCGGCCTTGCTCCGTCCGGTCGCTCCGGCCAGCGCGTCGATCATATCGGATTTTTTCATTCTACCCTCCCTGGGATTGCGCGTGCATGTGCCGCGCCTTGTTTGTGGACCCCGCCAACGAATCGGAATCTGCGCTCGGGATCAATCTATTTTTCGGCCCAGACCGAAACTTTGGCCGATTGCGTCCCGCACTGCGGGAAAAATCACGCCAATTGGCGCCGGAAATTGCTGATGCAATCGCGCGGGCCGCAGCCTATAGCAGATTCGAGCCGGTCGGATTCGCCCGGCGAGTCGCGATTCCGGCGCCGGGCCGGTCGGGGCCGACCGGCGAGCCGGCCGTGCGGGCAGCCGGCGGCGGAGACCGCGCGGCCCGGGAATCGGACCGGTCAGCCGCACTGGACCGGACGGCGAGGCGAACGGGAGCGCATCAATGACCTCGGACCCCCCGCGGGAAACCGACAGCGACATCAGCGACCGGCCGGCGCTGCGCCGGGCGCTCGGCGCCTTCGCGACCGGCGTGACCATCGTCACCGCGCTGGCGCGCGAGACCGGCGAGCCGGCGGGCTTTACCGCGAATTCCTTCACCTCGGTGTCGCTCGACCCGCCGCTGCTGCTGGTCTGCCTCGCGCATCTGGCGGCCAGCTACAAGGTGTTCCGCGAGGCCGACAGCTTCGCCGTCAACGTGCTCGCCGCCGACCAGGAGGAGACGGCGCTGCGCTTCGCTACCCGCGGCGCCGACAAGTTCGGCCCGACCCGCTGGCATCCCGGCGCGATGGGCGCGCCGCTGATCGAGGGCTGCCTGGCGCGCTTCGACTGCGCCATGCACCAGCGCGTCGTCGCGGGCGATCACGACATCCTGATGGGCCGGGTGATCGGCTTCTCCCGGCACGAGGGCCAGGCGCTGCTCTATCACGGCGGCGCCTTCCAGCGGCTGGGCTAGGGCAGCGCAGCTCCGGCGCTCATTGACTCCAACGGATCCGCCATGACCCCTCCCCGGCCCTCCCCTTGCAGGGGAGGGAGGCGAAGTGGCCGATGCAGCGAGACAATCCCTCCCCCTGGAAGGGGGAGGTCAGGAGGGGGTCAGGGCGCAGCGCGAGGTGCCCTCGTTGACCGACGGATTCAATCCTCCGGCGGCCAAATCCGCCGCGATCGGCGCTCGCGGTCGTCCTGCCGGCCCTCGCCCCGGCGCGGCTCGCGCCCGGCCTCATCGCCTTCGGTCCAGTCCTCCGGCGGCCGCCGGTCGCCCCGCGGCTCCGGATGGCGGCCTTCCCGCGGATAACGGCGCTCGCCCCGCTCCTGCCGCTCGCGCCGCTCCGCCGGCTCGCGCTCCGTCCGGGGTTCGGGCCGGGGCTCGGGGCGCCGCCGGATGCGCTCTTCCTCCTGCCGCCGCGTGCGTCGGTCCTCCCGCTGGGTACGCTCCTCCTCCCGCCGCGTGCGGCGCTCCTCCCGTCGCCGGATGCGCTCCTCCTCCTGGAGCCTCCTGCGCTGCTCCGCCTGGCTCCTTGGGCGCTGCTCCTCCTGCCGCCGGATGCGCTCCTCCTCCTGGCGCCGCTCGCGCCGCTCGGGGCGCGTCTCCTCCTGCAGGCGCGGGCGCTCCTCGCGCTGCCTGCGGGTCCGGCGCGAGCCATCGCGCTCGGGCACGGTCTCGCGGCCGCCGTAATCCCTGCGATGCTCGTGGTTCCGGTCATAGGGCCGCCGGTCGCGGATATGCAGGTGGCGCCGGTGACGATGGTTCAGATGAATGTGCCGCGGCAGACGCCGCACGCGGTGCCAGCGCCTGCGGTGATAGTAATAGTAGTAGTGGGTGTGTATGTGGTAGTACACATTCACATCCGGATAGTAGTAATAATCGTAGTACGGACCAGGATCGTAGTAACCGGTGTCGTAATAGTCCGACCCGTAGTAGGCACATCCCGACAGCCCGGTGCTCGCGGCCAGGGCCACGGTTCCGGTCAGGAGCCTGATGAAGT
>DATHZU010000140.1:0-8749 GCA_035458445.1 Thermohalobaculum sp.
ATGGCGGGGGGTTTCCACCCTGCACCCGGCCCCTTCCCGGCGCCGGGGAGGGGCTTCTCGATTGCGCGTTGATCCGTGGCGCGACTCATGTTACTTAACCGTATGGTTAACTATCAACCCATGGACCGCACCTTCGCCGCCCTGGCCGACCCGACCCGGCGCCGGATGGTCGAGCGGCTGATGCGGGGCGAGGCCAGCATCAGCGAACTTGCGGGCCCGCACGAGATGTCGATGCCGGCGGCGATGAAACACGTGGCCCGGCTGGTCGAGGCCGGGCTCGTCAGCCGCGAGAAGCGGGGCCGCAGCGTCATCTGCCGGCTGGAACCCGGCCCGATGGAGGCGGCATCGCGCTGGCTGGACGAGAACCTGGCGGCCTGGAACGCCCGGCTGGATGCCCTCGACCTCTACCTCGCCAAGCAGAAGGATCAGGGAAAGTGACGGACGCAACCCAAGACGGCACCCTGCTGGTGATCCGGCGCAGCTTCGAGGCCGATATCGAGACCCTGTTCCGGGCCCTGACCGACGCGGAGGCGATGCGGCAGTGGTTCTACGGGCCGACCGAGACCGGCGTCCACCTGGCCGAGAGCGACCTCCGCCCCGGCGGCCGCTGGGCCGTGGGGATGACCGGCAAGGACGGCGGCGAGCACCATGTCTCGGGCGCGTTCGTCGAGATCGACCCGCCCCGCCGGGCGGTCTTCACCTGGGCATGGCGCTCGGCGCCGGAGCAGGTGAGCGAGGTCACCTACGAGCTGCGCCCGGCCGGGGAGGGCCGCACCGCCCTGACCCTGACCCACCGGCGCCTGCCGGACGCCCGGATGCGCGACCTGCATGAATCGGGCTGGAACGCCTGTCTCGATCGATTGTCCCATCGGCTGACGGAATAGGAGAGGCTACGATGCAATCCCCCGCCCAACCCATCGTCTCGCGCGAGGAATGGCTCGCCGCCCGGACGCGGCTGCTGGAGGACGAGAAGGCCTTCACCCGTGCCCGCGACGCCCTGTCGGCCCGGCGCCGCGCCCTGCCCTGGGTGCGGGTGGAGAAGGACTACCGGTTCCGGACGCCGGACGGAGAGAAGACCCTGGGCGATCTGTTCGGCCCGCACAGCCAGCTGATCGTCAGCCATTTCATGTTTGGCCCCGATTGGGAGCAGGGCTGCCCCTCCTGCTCGTTCTGGGCCGATGGCTATAACGGGCTGGAGGTTCACATGGCGCATCGCGATGCCGGTTTCGTCGCGGTCTCGAACACCGCGCCGGAGAAGATCGGCGCCTACCGGCAGCGGATGGGCTGGAGTTTTCCCTGGGTCTCGTCGCTGGGGTCGGAGTTCAACCGCGACTTCCAGGTCAGTTTCACCGAGGCGGACAAGGTGGACGGCGAGGTCTACTACAACTACGCCCGTCGCCGTTTCCCCGCCTCCGAGGCGCCGGGGATCAGCGTCTTTTACAAGCCCGAGCCGGGGACGGTGGTCCACACCTACTCGACCTATGCCCGGGGGCTCGACATGCTGAATGCGGCTTATCACCTGATGGACCTGCTGCCGAAGGGCCGCGACGAGGACGGTCTGGACTTCACCATGGCCTGGCTGCGGCGGCGGGACGAGTACGCGGATTGACCCGGCCGGTGCCCTCGCGGGCGTCCCTCCCCGCGCGAGGGGAGAGGGCAGGCGAGGGGTCAAGGGCGGCCGCCGGCCGCGTGTAAGCTTCGCCTGTTTCGAATGGGATCGTCTTTTGAATTCAGCTCGTTAACCCCATGCACACGCGCGTGGAGACAGCCTACAATGCCTCCCGCACCGCCCGGCCGAAGGCCGCGCAGCCGAGGTTGCCGCCGAGATCCGCCGTCCGGGTCGCCGGGTTGGCCAGCACCCGGTCGAGCGCGGCGGTCATGTCGCGCCCCGCCGCCGTGAGGTCGGCCCGCCCGTGCCGGGCGCCGAGCCATTCCAGCAGCATGGCGACCGACAGGATCATCGAGGCCGGGTTGGCCTTGTCCTGCCCGGCGATGTCGGGCGCGCTGCCGTGCTGGGCCTGCGCCGCGCAAAGGTCGTCGCCCGCCAGCACCGAGCCCGCCAGCCCGAGGCTGCCCGACAGCTCGCTGGCGAGGTCCGACAGGATGTCGCCGTAGAGGTTGCCCGTCACGATCACGTCGAAGCGCTGCGGCGCGCGCACCAGCCAGGCGGCCATGGCGTCGACGATGACGTCGTCGAGCGCGACCTCGGGGAAGTCCTTCGCCACGGTGCGCACCGCATCGAGGAACAGCCCGTCGCCGCGCTTCATCACATTGGCCTTGTGGACGGCGGTGACCCGCTTGTCGCGGGTCATCGCCAGCTCGAAGGCGCGCCGGGCGATCCGCTCGCAGGCATGGCGGGTGACCTTGCGCAAGGAGATCGCCACGTCCGGGGTGGCCAGCAGGTCGGCATTGCCCTCGAACATGTTGCGGTCGGCATAGAAGCCTTCGGTCACCTCGCGGAAGATCACCAGGTCGAAGGGCCGGGCCGCCCCGGCCGGGGTCCGCGCCGGGCGGATATTGGCGTAGAGGTCCAGTTTGGTGCGCATCCAGGCCGAGATGTTGATCCCGCCCTGCTCGGCCGCCGGATAGGCCGCCGTGTCGCAGGGGCCGAGGATGATACCGTCCGAGGCCCCGATCCGCGCCGCCAGTTCGGGCCTGAGCGTGGTGCCGTGGGCCGCGAGGCTCTCGAGCCCGATCACGTCATGCTCGAATGCCAGCCCCAGCCCCCGGGCGCCGTTCAGCGCCTGGAGCACGTCCATGGCCGCGGCCATGATCTCGGGCCCGATGCCGTCTCCGGGCAGAACGATGAGGCGCATGTGGTCTTCCTTCCCCGATCCGGTGGCGGATAAATGCGGCCGCCCGGCGATTCCCCGCTTGCCATGTGATAGGCAGCGGCCGAGCATTTCGCAAACCTCCAGAGGCAGGAAATCCGGCCATGACCACCGTCGCCCTAGAATTCGCGGAATTCGCCGCCGGCGTGAGCACCGGGGACCTGCCCGATACGGTGCGCCACGCCGCGAAGCGGTGCCTGATCGACTGGTGGGGCGGCGCGCTGGCGGGCTCGGTCGAGGCGCCGGCCACGGTGCTGGCCGAGGCGCTGGCCCCCGGCGGCGGGCGGGCGCGGCTGCTGCCCTGGGGGCGGGGCGCCGATCCGCGCACGGCGGCGCTGATCAACGGCACCGCCGCCCATACGGTCGAGGTGGACGACATCTATTCGCCCGGGCTCTACCATCCCGGGGTCGCGGTGATTGCGGGCGCGCTGGCGGCGGCGGATCACGAGGGGGTCTCGGGCGCCGAGCTGCTGGCGGGGATCGTGGCGGGCTACGAGGTCTCGAACCGGATCGCGCGGACGGTGAACCCGGCGCATTACGCCCTGTGGCACACCACCGCGACGGTTGGGTTCTTCGGCGCGGCGGCGGCGGCGGGGCGGGTGCTGCGGCTGGACGCAGGCCGGATCGCCCATGCGCTGACCACTGCCGCCACCTTCGCCGCCGGGCTGCGCCATGCCTTCTCGTCGGACGCCATGTCGAAGCCGCTGCATGCCGGGCGCGCCGCCGAGGGCGGCGTGCTGGCGGCGCTGGGGGCGCGGGCCGGGCTGACCGGGGTGCCGGACATGTTCGAGGGCGTGCGCGGCTTCGGCGCGGCGATGAGCCGGGACGTGGACTGGGGACGCGCCGGCGATGGGCTGGGCACCGAATGGACCATCACCCGGATGACCTGCAAGCCCTATCCCTGCTGCGGCCACACCTTTGCCGCCATCGACGCCGCGCGCGCGGTGATGGACGAGGGGGTGGAGCCGGGGGCAATCGAGCGGGTCGGTGTGGGCACCTACCGCGCCGGGGTGGAGATCTGTGAAAACACCGATCCCAAGACGCCCTACGAGGCGAAGTTCAGCCTGCCCTACACGGTGGCGCTGGCCTGCCTGAACCGCCCGGTCGACCTGGCCGCCTTTGCGCCCGGCGGCCTGAACGACCCGGAGCTGCGGGCGATGATGGCCCGCGTGGCGGTGGCGCTGGACCCCGAGGCCGAGGCGGCCTTTCCGGCGCTGCGCGCGGCCGAGGTGGCGATCACCACGCGGGACGGCCGCACCCGGCGATACCGCCAGCCGACCCGGCGCGGCGATCCGGACTTTCCGGTGAGCGACGCCGATCTGGGCGCCAAGTTCGCCATGCTGGCCGAGCCGGTAATCGGCGCCGCAGCGGCGGCCGAGACGGCCGCGGCGCTGTGGCGGGCCGACGGGCTGGAGCGGGTGGGGATGATCCCCGCGCCGGAACGCGCGCGCCGGGTGGAGTAGGCGGAGGTTTCGCAGGGTGGAAAACCCCGCGCGGCGCCCCAGCCGCGCGGGCTTGCGGTGACCGGAGTGCACCGCTAAAGTCCGCCTGCGCTGTAGCGTGAGGCGCTCGCCGGAACGGGGATTCAGAGACAGATTCTCTGCAAAAATGACAAAGCCGCAGCGAAATCGATCAACAGTCGGAGGAAGACAGATGGAACGCCGTAATTTCCTTAAGGGCGCCGCGCTTACCGCGGGGACCGCAGCCACCACAACGCTTGCCGCACCCGCGATCGCGCAGGAGCGGATCGACATGGTCATCGTGTCGACCTGGCCCCGCGACTTCCCCGGCCTCGGCATCCCGGCCCAGCGCATGGCCGCGCGCATCGAGGAACTGAGCGAAGGCCGCCTGGCGGTGCAGTACTTCGCCGCCGGCGAGCGCGTCGGTGCCTTCGACTCGTTCGACGAGGTCGCCAGCGGCAACGCCCAGGCCTATATCGGCGCCGAATACTACTGGAAGGGCAAGCATCCGGGCTTCGCGCCCTACACCGCCCTACCCTTCGGCCTGACCTATACCGAGATGGACGCCTGGATCAAATTCATGGGCGGCCAGGAGCTGTGGGACGAGCTTTCGGGCGAGTTCGGCATCAAGGCCTTCGCCGCCGGCAACACCGGCGTGCAGATGGGCGGCTGGTTCAACAAGGAGATCAACTCGGCCGAGGATCTCAAGGGCCTGAAGATGCGTATCCCGGGCCTGGGCGGCGACGTCATGGCCAAGCTCGGCGCCTCGCCGGTGGCGCTGCCGGGCGGCCAGATCTACGAGAACCTGGTCTCGGGCGCCATCGACGCCACCGTGTGGGTCGGCCCCTTCAACGACTACTTCATGAAGTTCTACGAGGCGGCCAAGTACTACTACTGGCCGGGCATGCACGAGCCGGGCTCGCAGCTGGCGCTGGGCATGAACGCCTCGTGGTGGGGCGGGCTGCCGCCGGCGCTGCAGAACATCATCCACGCGGCCTGCAACGAGGAAAACTCGCGCACGATGGCCGAGACCAACGCCAACAACGGTACCTACCTGACCAAGCTGGTGGTCGAGAACGGCGTCGTCCTGAAGGAGTTCAACGACGACATCTACGACGCCTTCGGACAGGCGGCGAAGGAGGTCGAGGAGGAGGCCCGTTCGCACAGCGACCTGGCTGCCCGCATCATCGACAGCCATAACGCGGCCCGTCAGGATGTCGGTTCCTGGATGACGCTGGCGGATGTCGCCTACTCGATCAAGCGCAACCGCGTGCTGGGCATCGGCGGCGGCGGCGCCGGCGCGGCCGGCGGCGGGTCCTGCGACCCGGCGGTCCAGGCCCTGGCCGATGCGGTGCGCGGGTTGGTCGGCAAGTAGGCCGGCATAACCCGGAGCTGGTACCGGGGCGGGCGCCACCCGCCCCGGCGAGCCGGGCCGGCATGCACCGGGCCGGGGCCGCGGCTCCGTCCCTCTTCGGTAAGCGGTCATCGAGGAGAACGCCATGGCCGACGCCAGCGCGAATGAGGGACCTGCCGCGGCCTCGCCCGCCCCCGTGGTGCGGATGTTCGGCTGGTCGGTTCTGGCGGCAATGGCAGCCTATCTGATCAACGCGGTGCTGACCTTCTGGTTCGGCCTGCCGGGCGCCGGCGGGCTGTTCGGCTGGCAGAGCTACGGCCCTCCCGGGCCGATGATGTGGCTGCAGGTGGCGATCTACGTCCTGTTGCCACTGGCGGCCTGCCTGCAGGTGCTGCGCACGCCCCACGTGGCGCTGCGCGACGACGCCAAGAGGGTATCGGACGCCAATGCCTTCCTGATCCGCGCCGCCTTCTGGGTGGTACTGCTGGTCGGCCTGTCCGACGGGGTGATCTCGTTCCTGCGGGTCGAGGGCTTCCTGCCGGCGATCTTCGGCGACGAGATGGCGATCGAGCTGGGCAAGTCCGATTATCGCGGCCGCTACGTGCATGTCCCCTTCGTCATCCTGGGAATCATCCTCGCCACCTTCACCCGGACCCTGGGGTTCACCTGGCTGGCGCTGATGGTGGTGGTCGCCGAGCTTCTGATCGTGTTCTCGCGCTTCATCTTCTCGTACGAGCAGGCCTTCATGTCGGACCTGGTGCGGTTCTGGTACGCGGCGCTGTTCCTGTTCGCCAGCGGCCACACGCTGCTGGAGGACGGCCATGTGCGGGTCGACGTCTTCTACTCGAACTTCCGGCGCAGCACCCAGGGCCGGGTCAACGCCGTCGGCTCGATCCTGCTGGGCATCAGCCTGTGCTGGACGATCCTGATCGTCGGCATGTGGACCAAGTCCAGCATCATCATCAGCCCGATCCTGATCTTCGAGACGACGCAGACCGGGTTCGGCATGTACGTCAAGTACTTCATGGCCGGGTTCATCGGGGTCTTCGCGATCTCGATGATGATCCAGTTCGTCAGCATGCTGTTCGATTCGGTGGCCGATTCCCGCAACGAGCCCGGCGGCCACGAGGATCACCACGCCGGACATATCGGTTGAGCACGCGCAGCGCGTAGACTCCGCAGAAGGTACCAGAGGCCATGGAACTGTTTTTCCTTCTCGTCCTGATCGTGCTGATGGTCATCGCTCTGGGCTCGGGCTACCCCGTGGCCTTCGCGCTGCCCGGATCGGCGATCCTGACCATCGCCCTGGCGGCGATCAGCGGGCAGGTCTTCGCCGGTGACCCGTCGGCCTATTTCGCCCAAGGGGGCCCGGTGCAGTGGCTGAGCGCCGGCGTGACCAACTTCCGCGGCGTCTACTGGGAGGCGGAGCGCGACACGCTGATCGCCATCCCGCTGTTCATCTTCATGGGCATCATGCTGCAGCGCTCGAAGATCGCCGAGGACCTGCTGGTGACCATGGCGCAGCTGTTCGGTCCGATCCCCGGGGGCCTGGGCATCTCGGTGGTTTTCGTCGGCGCGCTGCTGGCCGCGACCACCGGCATCGTCGGCGCCACCGTGGTGGCGATGGGCCTGATCTCGCTGCCTGCGATGCTGCAGCGAAACTACTCGAAGCCGCTGGCGACCGGCACCATCGCCGCGTCGGGCACGCTGGGCCAGATCATCCCGCCCTCGATCGTGCTGATCATCCTGGCCGACCAGCTGTCGAGCGCCGTCGATCAGGCCGGGACCGCCCGCAAGGAGCAGTTCAGGGAGGCGACCGGCGAGCTGTCGATGCCGTCGGAGTTCGACATCATCTCGACCAGCGCGGGCGACATGTTCCTGGGCGCGCTGGTGCCCGGGCTGGTGCTGGTCGGCCTGTACATGCTGTTCATCCTGGGCTTTGCCCTGCTGCGCCCCGGCGCTGCCCCGCCGGTGCCCTTCGAGGGCAAGTTCAACCTGCGCTTTGTGGGCAACGTGCTGCTGATCCTGGTGCCGCCGCTGGCGCTGATCTTCCTGGTCCTCGGCTCGATCATCGCCGGTATCGCGACGGTGAACCAGGCCGGCGCCATCGGCGCGGTCGGCGCGC
Source organism: Thermohalobaculum sp. (assembly GCA_035458445.1). Lineage (GTDB taxonomy): Bacteria > Pseudomonadota > Alphaproteobacteria > Rhodobacterales > Rhodobacteraceae > Thermohalobaculum. Next base: position 7,771 of record DATHZU010000140.1, read on the forward strand.
TGGTCATGGCCGGATACCGGCTGTACCCGGACCGCCGGACCACCTTCCTGCCGGCGCTGCTGGCGCTGGTCTCGCTGGGGGCGATCCTGGCGGTTACCCAGGTCCATCCGGTGAACGTCAAGAATATCCAGACCGCCGCCGACAAGCAGGCGCTGCTCGCCGCGCTGGCGGGGGTGATCGGCCTTTCGGCCGCGATCGCCTGGAGCGGCTGGCGCGCCTACAAGGTCGAGGACACGCTGGGCGGCGTGATGATCGAGACGGCGAAGACCACCTCGCTGGTGTTCATCATCCTGCTGGGCGCGGCGATGCTGACCGCCGCCTTCCGGGCCTTCGGCGGCGAGGAGCTGGTGCGCGAGTTCCTGGAGGGGATGCCCGGCGGCTTCTGGTCGAAATTCGTCATCGTCATGCTCGTCATCTTCCTCCTCGGCTTCTTCCTCGACTTCATCGAGATCGCCGTGGTGGTGGTTCCGATCGTCTCGCCGATCCTGCTGGCCGACCCTTCGGCCAATGTCACCGCGGTGTGGCGGGGCGTCATGATCGGCCTCAACATCCAGACCTCGTTCCTGACCCCGCCCTTCGGCTTCGCGCTGTTCTACCTGCGTGGCGTGGCCCCGGCCAGCGTGCGGACGGTGGAGATGTACAAGGGGGTCATCGCCTTCATCTCGCTGCAGCTTCTGGCGCTGGCGATCGTCGGCACCTATCCGGCGCTGGTGAACTACCTGCCGAACCGCATGTCCCTCACCTCCGAAACCGCACCGCCGCCCCTCAACCCGCGCCTGCAGCTTTGCATGGAACGCTATGTCTTCGCCGAGTACGACGCGCGCGCGGACGAACTCCGCGCGGAGATCGCCAAGGTTCGCGGGTTGGACCTCGACGATCTGCCGGAGAAACTCCGCAAGGAGATCACCGATGCCTTCGACAAGGCGGAGCGTACCTTCGCTCTCGTCGCAGAGGTGCGCCAGGCCGCGGCGGCGGTCGA